>NZ_JAERLZ010000005.1:0-237275 GCF_018256175.1 Gluconobacter sp. Dm-44
CCCGATATGACCGCTGCGCTCATACATTCATGTCCGCAATCCACATCGCAGCAAGCGTCATCTTCTACCTCAAAGAATGAGTCCTGAGCCTAGGTCGCAATCCGACGGTGATGCGCACAATGCTCGTAACGGCGGCTCTTGGCCCTGTATCCTGTGTGGTGGACTACAAAGCCACTCCCAAACGTTTCACTCCAGGCTGGGAACTCGTCTTCTCCCGTTCGGATATGGCGCTCATCTACCTCTCGATGGTCATCGGCATGTTCGGCGGTAGTCTCGGAAAATCATCGTCTTACAGGAAGACCGAAGGCAAAGGAGCATGACACCTCGGATCTATCATGGCGAGGAAGCTCAGGCGGAACGTACACCTCTTGAAGGAGGTCTGCTGGGATGGCTTGCCATTCTGATGCTGGCCGTCCTCCTGCTCTGTACTCGCCTCACCTCCGGGAAAATCCGGTCTTTCGTTTTCCATCTGGCACGGATCTGGATTGCAGGTCTGTTCTGTTTTTTTGCTGGCGTCCATCGTGGGGCAAGTTTTTACAACCCTGAAGGGCCGCGTCTGTCTGACCCGCTGATTTTCCTGAGCATGCATTTCGGAGGGCTGGGGTTAGCGCTTCTGCCCTCGCGCACGGCATGGCGGATTGCGCCAGCCGGAATGCTTCTGACGCTCGGTGGAGACGTTTTTCTGGCCCGTCAGGACCGGCTTCCCCGTTTCTTTCTACGCCTGCGGCCGTTCCAGCTTCTGGTCGCGACAGCACTGATTGCTCTTCTTGGCTCGGCAGCACGCAATAACGTCGAGGCCCGGGGGTGACATTGCTGATCCCTGTTCTCGGAGACCAGCTTTCGCCCTCTCTTGCCAGTCTGCAGAACGTGGACCGAAAGACGTCCGTGGTGCTTCTCATGGAGGTCTGGGACGAAGCGACCTATGTCCGGCACCATAAGAAGAAGATAGCATTCATATTTTCTGCCATGCGTCACTTTGCCGATGATCTGCGAGCGAAGGGCTGGACGGTCGATTATGTCACACTCGACGCGCCGGAAAATACGCACGGTTTCACAGGCGAGGTTGTGCGTGCAGCGAAAAGGCACCGCGCCACGCGTATCCGGACAGTCACAGGCTCCGAATATCGTGTCTGTCAGCTCCAGCAGGAATGGGGTAAAAAAGCTGGCATTCCCTGCGACATTCTTGAGGATGACCGGTTCATCTGCTCGCGGGACGAATTCGAGCATTGGGCCAAAGACCGCAGAACGCTGCGCATGGAGTATTTCTACCGCGAAATGCGCCTGAAAACGGGTCTGTTGATGAATGCTGACGGCACACCGGCGGGCGGTCAGTGGAATTTCGATCATGACAACCGCGAAAAACCTGCCGGCCGCCTGAATTATCCTTCTCCAGAGCGTTTCAATCTTGATGACACGACCACAGATGTCCTGAAACTCGTGCAGCATCGCTTCGGTGACCATTTCGGAGAGCTGCAGCCTTTCGCGCTTCCTGTCACACGGCATCAGGCCCTGAAGGCACTTGAAGCATTTGTAAGCACCTCCCTTCCCGACTTCGGGCGCTATCAGGACGCCATGATGACGGGGCAGGACTATCTTTATCACAGCAGTCTCTCCCTTTGTCTCAATACGGGGCTACTGACTCCGCTCGAGGTCTGCACAGCAGCAGCCGAGGCTTACAAGCAGGGCGACGCCCCCATCAATTCGGTCGAAGGTTTCATTCGCCAGATCATTGGCTGGCGAGAATATATGCGCGGAATGTACTGGCGCGACATACCCCGGTTTGCATCCCGGAATGAACTGGCCGCTCGCAGACCTCTGCCTGGGTTTTTCTGGACGGGCCAGACAGACATGAACGGTCTGGCCCAGAGTATCGACCAGACAAAACGAGAAGCATACGCCCACCATATCCAGCGCCTGATGGTTCTGGGCAATTTTGCCCTTCTGGCTGGTCTAAATCCGCAAGAAGTCTCGGACTGGTTTCTCGTTGTGTATTTCGATGCCTTCGAATGGGTTGAACTCCCCAATGTCATTGGCATGAGCCAGTTTGCGGATGGCGGGAAGATCGCGTCCAAACCGTATGTAGGTTCAGGCGCCTATATCAACCGCATGTCGGATTACTGCGGGAAATGCCGGTTTAATGTCGGGCGCAAAACAGGCTCCGAGGCGTGCCCCTTCAACGCTCTTTACTGGGACTTTCTGGCACGGCACGAAACAGGGTTTTCTCACAACATGCGCATGAAAAACATGTACGCAACGTGGCACCGTTTCAGCAGGGAAAGACAGCAGGAGTATCGCTCGAGTGCATCTGCTTTTCTCGAAACCCTGACTCCGGCGGCACCGGGCTGGGCGCGTAAAGCGTGAGTCAATCTCTGTCCGAAAAACAGGACGCGCCCCTGATCCTGACCCTTGAGTTGGAACAGTCCATGCAGGACTGGGCGCAGTCCATGCGGGACCGCCATTTTCCCCAAGACCGCAATATCGTCCCTGCGCATATCACGCTTTTCCACGCCCTGCCTGCAGACTATGCAGACACCCTCCTGACGCATTTGACCGGATATCAACGGGCGCCCTGCGTCACAATCGAGGCGCCATTTCTGCTGGGACGGGGTGTGGCTTATCGTATCCTGTCCCCTGAGATCAAAGCCGTCCGGGAAGAAATTGCCGACCTTGTTCCGCCAGAACGCCGTACGGCACAGGATCGCGCGCGATGGCACCCCCATCTGACCATCCAGAACAAGGTTACTCCCCAGAAAGCCCGAGAGCTTCTGGAAAATCTCTTACCGGCATACAGGCCTGTCAGAACCTATGGAGCGGCCCTTCGCCTGTGGCGATATCTTGGCGGACCTTGGGAACTTCTCGTCCGAACACCTTTTACACCACGCAGCCATTCTTAAATTTTTCCTTATGCCGGGAATTGCTGAATCTGGTCTAAAATGCTTTGACTGTGCTTGCATGACCCGAGGAATGATGCACTTTTTTCCTGCCCGATCATCTGCATGACGCCACAGCAAAGGTCATTGTTCGGGCTTGCCGGCATCATCGCCCTCTCTTTCGCTACAGAACTGAACGAACAGGTCTCAGCTCAGGCGCTTCCCGATATCGCGGGTGCTCTGGGGTTGAGTCTGGACTCCCAGCGCTGGTTCTCGAGCTTGTACATTACCGCCGAAATCATCGGGATGTCGGTCTCACCCTGGCTTGCCGTAACACTGACTTTGCGACGGTTTTCGTTTTTTGTAGCGCTTCTCGCTGTCCTGTCGTCCAGCCTTATTCCGTTCACCTCCACCCTGTCCCTACTCTACATCCTGCGTGTTTTTCAGGGGCTGGCAGGAGGATTCACTGTTCCTCTTCTCATGACCATCGCCTTGCGGGTTCTCGCGCCGCCCATACGGCTTTACGGTCTGGCCGCATATGCCCTGACCGCAACGTTCTTTCCCAATCTCAGCATGGCATTCGCCGGATTATGGACGGATCTCGTGGACTGGCGTTTCGTCTTCTGGCAGTCGATTCCGCTCTGCACCCTGTCTTTCCTGCTGCTGTGGTACGGCATGCCGGTCGATCCGCCAAAACATGAGCGGTTTTGGAAGTTCGACTGGAAAGGTTTCCTTCTGATCGTCTTTGGAATGGGCTCTTTCTCGATCATGCTCCAGATGGGCGACTGGATGGACTGGTTCAACAGTCCTTTTATCTGCGTGCTCGGGCTGACAAGCCTCGTCTGTATTCCGCTTTTCGTTCTGAACGAGTGGTTTCACCCACTTCCACTGTTCAGGTTCCAGCTGCTTGGTCGCCGCAACTTCGCCTACGGCGCCACCACCCTACTGACCTTTGTAGTCATTTCTCTTTCCTCATCCACGTTGCCAGCATCCTTTTTGCAATCCGCCGCTGGTTATCGTCCGGAACAGATCTATCCTGTCACACTGGAAATCGCGGCCATACAACTCGTCATGCTTCCTCTGATGGCGGTCGTTCTGAACAAAACCTGGGTAGATTCCCGCATTGTCAGCTTTATCGGCATGGCCTGCATTCTGACGGCCTGCATCGGCGATTTCTTCCTCACCTCGAACTGGAACCGTGACCAGTTCTATCTTTGGCAGGCGTTACAGGGCATTGGCAACGCGATGATTGTCATGCCTCTGCTGATGATGTCCACCAACACACTCGATCCTTCGGAGGGACCATTTGCCTCTGCCATGGTCAACACACCGCGGGCGGTTGCAGAAGCCGTAGGCATCTGGTTGCTTCAACTCATGCACCGCGAACGAGGCTCGCTTCACTCTGATCGGATTGCTGACCACCTCGGGCAGGTTCGTTACAGCCTCGTGCAGGGCACAAACCCTGTTCTGCAACGGCCTGCTCCTCTCACGCCCTCCGGCCAGGCTGCCTCTCCCGGCAGTATGGCCGCCTTGCATGCCCAGATGGCCCGACAGACCGCAACGCTGACGTTCAGCGATGACTGGGTCGTGCTCGCCGGTCTCGTGGTTTTCCTGATGATCTGGGTTTGCGTCCTTCCCGTTCGAACCTATCCCCCCCGTATCGTGTTTCAGTCGAAATAACTCCCGAAGCCATCCTGCCATACGGCAGGACACGAAAGGAATTGCCGCAGGATGGCAGACCAGCATGACAAGTCTTCCCAGGATCCTCGCGAAGAGGAACAGAAAAAAAAGCAGGATCGCAAACACCAAATCATTACCCGCTGGCTGTTTATTGGTGGGGGCCTTGTCATCCTCATCTTCATCGCTGTCGTTCTGGCCATTATTTTTGTACCCAACCGCCATGTCTGGACCGACGATGCCTATGTGACAGCCCATTATACCGTCGTCGCCCCCCGGATCGCCGGACAGGTAATCGCTGTCGATGTCACAGACAACCAGCCCGTGAAAGCCGGACAGGTTCTTGTCGAACTGGACCCCCACGATTACCAGACCACGCTGGACCAGAGCCGTGCGACGCTTGCCCGGGACGAAGCACTCGTGCAGGACGCCGCAGCCAGCGTGTCACGCCAGCCCTCCATTATCGATGAAAATGTCGGGGAAGCCGCCCGCATCCGTGCCCAGCTCGTTTTTGCCCGTCAGAATGACCAGCGATATACCAACCTGGCCCGTACGGGTGCCGGTTCGACGCAGGAACATCAGCAGTCCGCAGCGAGCCTGCGCGAAATGGAGGCAACACTCCAGTCCCTTGAAGCACGCATTGCCGCCGCACGCGCCCAAATCCCTGTCCTTCAGGCCCGACACAAATCTGCACTGGCGACCGTGGAGATGGACCGTGCCCATGTCCGTCAGGCCGAGCTGAACCTGTCCTATACCAAAGTCCGCGCGCTGGAAGACGGTATGATCGGCGAACGCAGCGTCCAGACCGGAAATTATGTTGCTCCAGGTGCCGCTCTTATGGCGCTCGTCCCGCTCGACCAGATCTGGATCCGCGCCAACTACCGTGAGCTCGCGCTCCGTCACATGCGTCCGGGTCAACCTGTTAAAATCCATGTCGATGCCTATGACATGACTCTGGACGGGATTGTGGACAGCATTCCCCCTGCCTCGGGCGCTGTCTTCGCCCCCATTGCGCCGGAAAACGCGACCGGAAACTTCACCAAGATCGTCCAGCGCCTGCCGGTCAAGATTATCCTTGCGCCGAACCAGCCGCTGGCCCGTCTGCTGCGTCTTGGCTTTTCCGTAGAGACCACGGTGGATACCAACCTCGACAATGTCACCGTCGAACAGCTTCAAAGCCCGAAAAGCGTTACGACTTCCCTATCCTCTCCAACATTTGCTGCGGCGCCATGAAGCGCCGTTCCATTTCCGCATTGCTGACCGGAAGCCTTGTGCTTTCGGCCTGCACCATGGGGCCGGACTTTCATCGCCCGACCATGAATACTCCCGCCAGTTGGGGGCCTGAACCCCAGAGTGCCAGTCAGACCTATGCGGGTGCTGTCGACACGCACTGGTGGCAAAATTTCCATGATCCCGAACTGACCAGCCTCACCAGCCGGCTCGGAAAACAGAACCTCAGTCTGCAGATCGCCGCAGAGCGCATCAGCGAAGCCCGATCGCAGATGAAAGCTGCCGCATCCGCGGGCCTACCACAGGCCAACTGGTCCGGCTCCTACGCCTATCGCCAGCTTAGTTCTGAAGGTATTTTTTCGCTCGCGGAACCACGCCCCGGTTCGAGCATGAATTTCAATCTTTACGAAAACGTTCTGAGCACCAGTTGGGATCTGGATCTGTTCGGTACCATTCGCCGTAGTGTCGAAGCGCAACGTGCAAATGAAACAGCTATGCTCGCGGCCCGCCGCGCTACAGCGCTCGCTGCGGTGAGCGACCTGGCGACAAGCTACATGCAACTGCGTGGCGTGCAACAGCAGCAAGCCATTCTCCAATCAAATATCGCACTGGCCCGACGCAGCCTGAATCTGGTGAAAGATCGTTTCGCCAATGGCGTTGCCACGACTCTGGACGTCTCACAGGCCTCTGCACAGCTTGCCAGCATGAACGCTGATTTACCGGGACTTGAAAACTCCGAAGCAGCTCTCATCAATGCTATTGGCCTGCTTCTGGCAGAGCCCCCCCGCGCCCTTGAGGCCGAACTGAGGCCATCCTCTGTCCAGCCGCCCCTCCCGGCCCGCGTTCCCGTGGGTTTTCCATCAGATCTGACACGTCGCCGTCCGGACATCCTTGAGGCGGAAGCGCGTCTCCATGCTGCGACCGCAGAAGTCGGTGTGGCGACGGCGGCCTTTTATCCGGACATCACGCTCGCCGGGAATATGGGAACGGAGTCCTTTTCCGCTGCCGATTTCTTTTCACTGCCAGCAAAGCAGTTCAGCGTTGGTCCTACCCTCAATATTCCTGTTTTCGAAGGTGGACGGCTGATCTCAACGCTTCAATTCCGCAAGTCCGCGCAACGTGAAGCCATCCTGAGCTGGCACAACACGGTTTTGAATGCCTGGCGCGAAGTCGACGATGCCATGACGGCCTATGCGAAAGCACAGTCGACTTATAATCTGACGCAACAAGCACTTCTTCAGAACAAGACTGCCTTCCACGCCGCACAAGAGCGTTACCAGCAAGGCGCAACGGATTATCTAAACGTCGTGGCAACACAGGCAGCTCTGCTTTCCAGCCAGTCTGCTCTTTCCATTAGCCAGACCCGAACTGAGACCGCACTTGTTGCCCTCTACCGCGCACTGGGTGGAGGTTGGCAGTATGCCGAATAAACCTAGATCACGTTGACAAAAGGACTGAGCCAGCACCTTGCGGCGGCGATATTGAGGAAACGCATGAAGGACAGGGCGATTTTGTCGTATCAGATCGTGATGTGGCGCGTCTGCTTGAGATGGTTGATCATCCGCTTGATGCGGTTGTGGTCTCTGTAACGCCGCCATTCTGTTTTCTTTAAAGCCCTGTGACCTTTGCCTGATGGAATGACCCTCAGGATCCGGTGAATCAGCAGATCCTGACGGAAACCGAATTTCATTTACCGTAGTGCGCTCTGGCAGCAGAAGTGAACCGATCATCGCCCATTCCTAAGCCGTCAGATTGCTTCGTCGCATGCTCGCTTCAGCGTACCGTCTGCGTTGAATCTGGCACCAAGTCAGAACTCAGACTGGTCGTATAGACCTTTTGTTAACGTAATCCAATAGTCTGTTAGCAAACTGTGATCAGCTTTGGGTATGTGACCCAGAACAAGATAGTTCTGCCTCTTAAAAATAAACTCCCACAGAAAGAAAAGTAATGGCAGCTTCAGATAGTACGTATCGTTAGGATATTTTTTTGGATTGGATAAGATTTATCCAAATTTTGTTACGTTATTATTATAAATGGGGCTCAGTCAGACCCGGTCGGCCGGTTTCGATATGTCCTGACAGTTGCAGCACTATGTTGGTCCGTTGAGTCGATAGAATCTCCAGATCGTACCAGTATGAAGCTGGGACAATATCCCATTGGATTGTTTTGATTTCTGCAGGGGTCAGAGAAACCGTGCGGAGGCTGGCAGCATGTTTTTCGTTAATATGAAAAGTCTGGGCCTTGGACGTTGTATTACGAAGACATAAAAGTATTGCGCCTAATTTATGATCATATTGAAGCGTCGTCTCAGGAAATTCTTTCCCTCTCAAGTAACGATAGAAGCCATTGGGACCGTGAACTGTGATCGCTTCCATATCGGAAGGTTTTACAGGAACAAGGAGGCTTGTTCGGGCATCGACGGTATAATGTCGGGCGGTACCGTTGGTACGAACCCGAAAAACGGCGCCCTGGGAACCAGTATTTGTCAGTTTAAGGGTATCTGGCATCAGAAAATCAGCGTGCAAATCATAAGGTAATGCACGGGCCGGACGTTGGCCTGCCTCCTGTCGGGGCAGTTTCTGGACTGTCGGGACGACCGGATGGGGAAGCACGCAGGAGCGTCGCGTTTCGGGGAGATAGTCGTCCGTGTTCGGGAGGCTTGCGGTCCATGTCCGGTCTGTCTGCGCGAAGTCGAACACGGATGTCAGGTCGCCGCAGACGCTGCGACGCCACGGTGTAATGTTCGGGCATTTAACGCCAAAACGTGCTTCAAGAAAGCGCAGAACGGAGGTGTGATCGAACACCTGCGAATTGACCCAGCCGCCTTTTGTCCAGGGCGAAACGATGATGGCGGGGACGCGTGGGCCCAGTCCGACCGGAACATCGTGATAGGACTCTCCCTGCGTTGAGACGGTCCCGCCGCCCTGCTCCGGCGTCAGTGCAGGGACCGGAGCAGGAACATGGTCGAAGAACCCGTCATTTTCATCATAATTGAGAATGAAGACAGTGCGTGACCAGACGTCGGGATGGCGGACGAAGACGTCCATGAGCTGGGAAATGAGATGTTCGCCGTAGCCGGGTGGGGCGTTGGGGTGTTCGCTCAATGCTGTGGGCGGGACGATCCATGAGACCTGCGGCAGGCGTCCTTCCGAGATGTCGCGTTCGAATTCGGCGACGAGATAACGGCCTTCGGTCGTGTGCATATCGGCTTCGGTGGAGCCGGGAACGATCTGTCGTGCGCGGCGATACTGCCAGGATGCCGGGTCGAGGTTGCGAAACTGCGCGAAGGACGCCAGCGGGTTGTCGCCGAAATTGTCGTATTCCTGATAAACGCGCCAGGACACACCGGCGTCCTGAAGTTTTTCTGGATAGGTGTCCCAGCGAAAGGGCGTGAAATCGGGGTGGTCATGGGCCATATCGGCCGACCAGTTCCCGTCATCCACATTCTCAACGGCCTGCTTGCCAGAATGGCCAACGGCCAGACCGCTCGTTCCGGAAAACAGGAAGAGACGATTGGGATTTGTCGGGCCGAAAATGGAGGCGTGATAGGCGTCGCAGATCGTGAAGGCGTCAGCGAGGGCGTAATAATACGGGATTTCAGCGCGTGTGAAATGACCCATGGTCATGGGCCCCTTGTGGGAGATCCATGTGTTCCAGTCGTTCCATGCGGCTTGGGTGCCTTTCCAGCTGTGATCGAGACTGGCGAGACAGGCGCTGGACGTATGGGCCGTGTTGAACAGGAACGGGAGGACAGTGCCTCCCGTTCCGTCCGGCTGGGCAAAGACGCTGCTGCCGTCCGGCAGGCGTTCGGCGCGGGGGTCTGCGTAGCCGCGAACTCCCTGAAGACAGCCGAAATAGTGATCGAAAGACCGGTTTTCCTGCATCAGGATGACGATATGTTCCACGTCCTGAATCGTGCCTGTAACGGTATGCGGCGCGATGGCGAGGGCACGCTTCAGGTTCTCCGGCAGGAGGGCCGCCGCCGCAGTGGCGGAACCGAACCGGAGAAACTGTCGACGGCTGGGGGAACGTGGCATCAGGGCGTCATCCGTAAAGAGGTCAGCGATCAGAAGAAGTGCTTGCGCAGGGTGAAGAACACCATGCGGGGGGCACCGGCCTGAAGGGTCTGGAGGCTGCCGGTCGGGTCGCTGACGGCAAAGCCCGTGCTGCCGACGGTGGCGACATAGCGTTTGTCGAACAGGTTGGTGACGTTGATCTGGGCGTCCAGACCATGCAGCACCCAGTTATGGCTGTGGAAGCGATAGCCGACATTCAGGTTGAAAATGTCGTTCGGCTTGATCCACTGGTCGTTCGTATAGGTGTAGGTTCTGCGGCCCTGATACTGCATGCCGACATTGCCCCAGATCGAGCCGTCGTCGTAGCTGAGCTGTACGTTGGCCAGATTGCGCGGCATGGCGACAACGCTTTTGCCCTTGGTCGCGTATGTCACACCGCCGGTCGTCAGGTTATCGTCATAGGTGGACTGGTTGTAGGCGTAGGAGGCGTAAATCGACCAGTTATCGGTGAAATGGTAGTTGAAGGCAGCGTCGATGCCGCGTGCCGTGACACCGCCAACATTGCTCAGGATGCTGGCATAGCCCTGAACGTTCGTTCCGCTGGACACGGGCGAGATGGAAGCCAGGCGGTTTTCGAACTCGATGTAATAACCGGTCAGAGACGCCTGAATGCGGTGGTCGTGGTAGCGGTAGCCGATTTCTTCGCTGTAGGACATTTCAGGATGCAGCGAATTCTTGGCTGCTGCATACGCTGCGGTCGTCATTGCAAACGGACTGGTGGCGCCAGTCGTGGAGTTGTCGAAGGCCGCCATGTTCCGGGCGAAATCGGCGAAAATTTCGTTATGACGGTTGATGCGGTAATTGCCGCCAAGCTGCGGCAGGAAGCCGTTGGCTGACGTAATGGACCCTCCGGCATAGGTGTTGGCGACCGGGGTGCCCATATAGTTGCCTTCAAGCTGGCGGGCATGATTGTCAACGACCAGCGATTTAAAGCCGTAATTCAGCTTGAAGGCCGGAGTGATCTGCCAAGTGTCCTGAAGGTGGAACTGGTATGTCTTGGTATTGAACGCGCTCTGCCACTGTGTTGCGAACGGATTGTTGCGGAACCAGTGGACTGAACTGCCAGTATAGCCGCTTTCGCTCAGCGGATAAAAACGGCGAGCCTGCTCGAAGTCGTTGTTTTCGAACCAAAAACCGCCATCAATTGTGTGGTTGGCGATCTTGTAAGTCAGGCCGCCGATAAAGCCTTCGCGGTGGATGTCATATTCGGTTGTGCGAACGGAAATGGGCGAGCCGCCGAGTGAGTCAGGCGTGGGTTCGTAGGGCGTTGCGTAAATGCCTTCGCCGGTATTGGTATGACCGTAAACCGTGGCATAGCCCTTGAGGCGGCTGGTAATGCCGAAGTCCAGCCGTCCATAACCCAGCGCGTCCTGACGCAGACCAGCGGAGTTGTAATAGGACTGGTCCTGATTGGTGATCCCCTGCGGGAAAGCCGTGCCGTTCTGGTAGGCCCGGGCGATCTGCTTGGCCAGTCCGTAGTCGTTGGTAATGTTATCGACGTTGTAGCCGCGGGTATGGATCAGTTGCAGGGACAGATCCTGATAATCATTTTCCGCGCGCTGGCTGTAATCGCCGAACAGGGTCAGCTTGACCTTCTCACCCAGCGGCTGGATGAACTTGGCGTTTGCCTGCTGCTGCTGCTGGATGCCGTCGCCTTTCCACTTGTTGGCATCCTGATAATCATAAGAGACGTAAAGCCGTCCGCCGCCCGGCAGCGTGCCGGAATTGACGCGGGCGAATGTGCGCCAAGTGCCGTAGGACCCGACCGTTCCGGCAACGTCCACACCATATTTCGTGGTGGGATCAATGGACGTGAATTCAAGTGCGCCACCAAGATCGTTCGAAGCGGCAACGCCAACTGATCCTGCCCCCTGGGCGAGCGTTGCGGGGCCGTTGTTTTCGGTTTGCAGGGCGCGGCCGATCGACAGGCCGTTATCGTTGCCATAGGCGAGATTGCCGAGCGGAATTCCATCCATCGTGAAGCCCAGACGGCTCTGGTCGAAGCCACGGATGATGATCTGCTGCGACCATTCGTAAGCACCCAACGGGTCTGAAGACGTGAACATGACGCCGGGAAGTTTCGAGAGCGTCTTCAGAGGGCTGGTCCCGGGGGCGACTTCCTGTAGCGCCAGACGAGAAAGCGTCTGGGTTTCACGCGAAGCACCCGAGCCGAGAACGACAATGGATTCTGATTTGTTGGAAACGGTGGCTTCAGGCGCGGCGCTTTTTTTAGCGGCAGGCTTCTGAGGGGCCGTCCGGGGTGTCCTGTGCTGGGATGTGTCTCCGTGGGGGGATGTTTTTGCAGGGACCGGAGTTGCATGGGCACTGTAGAAGACCAACGAACTCAGACAGGTGGTGAGCAGGACACCATTCTTTTTCATTTCGCGTTTTCCCGGCATCAAGAAAATAAAATCTGGGCAGTGATAACGCGGCGAACATTATGTTCGCGTATCTGTGATGTCGTGTAATAGTTTCATGAAAGATATGTTTCATAAATATTGCACATTTATAAATTTATAATTATGAAATACCATAAGATTTTAATTTATAATTCTGCTTTATTGGAGATTTTTCTTCTCATAGTTAGCGGCTCGGCCCAGTACGAGGCATCTCTCAGAGCCTGTGAGGTGTTGAATGGCGCAGAGAAGTGTAGAGTTTTTTGTAAGTAATATGATGCTGTCTGTATTTTCTGATGATGCATGATCGGTCTGTGAACCTCCATGTGAGGCAGTTCATCCGGACAGCAAAATCCCGTCTCGGACTCTGCAACAGACCATATCAGCGATTTTCTCGCGCCACCAAAACCGGGACGAAATGACGATCCAATCCTCTGAACTCGCTCCTTGGTAGGCGACAGCTCAACTCTCCTCTGTTAGGCACAAGGCGGCGTCCGGCAGGTTCTATTCCAACAGTTGAAAAGTCAGGATCCTGCTTTGGACACGAGCTTTTCGACGCACGGACATTCGAGTTCATCACAAGAAGGCAAGAATGATCGTGAAGCAGTTGGCCGATCATGTAGGCCCGACCAGCTTTCTATCGTCAGTACCAGTCAGGCGACCATATCGAACGCGGCGTCCCCACAGGCATTCGCTTCGTCGATTGTCAGAAGCAGCCGGACACGCTCCGACACCGGGCGGAATGAAAGAGGGGGTGAGCGATGGAGAATTTTCTCCGCCTCGTCCCAGCCTGGAAAATGCTTCCCCTTGAGGAAAACGACTGCCCCTGTCGGAGCCTCCTGCACAGTCTGTCCCTCATCAGCAGTCCACTGAACGCCCGGCCCGACATAAGCCCGAAGCAGCCGCAGATCCACACAGTCCACGTGGAATTTCCGGCAACTGTCCGTGGTGATTTTCTCCAGCCGGACACGCAGGTTCCGGTGTCCGGACACCGCACTGTAAACTTCCGCAAGCTCAAGCATGTCCGGAATCAGAAGCCGCGCAGACTCCGGACAATGCGGAGCAAGCTGCGCGGCCATTTCCGACAGAGCCCCCTTTGCCATGAGCAGACGCGGCCCCGTCACAAGATAGGCTGACGCTGCCGCCGTCAGAGCTGGTGACACGACCATCGGGTGCATCTCAAGGCTGCGATGCGCAGACAGGATGCCACTGAACGGCAACTGGCGCTCCAGACGGCGGCGTGTCGGACAGACAGACATCGCAGACAATATCCCTTATTATTTGATATGTTATATCATATCAAATAATGAAGGCGGATCAACCCGCTGCAACGTCCCAAGGATCTCCTCCACATGTCGGATACCCGATTGCCCGTGACTGTCCTTTCCGGTTTTCTGGGGGCCGGCAAGACAACGCTTCTCAATCATGTCCTCAATAACCGTGCAGGGCTGAAAGTTGCCGTCATCGTCAATGACATGAGCGATGTGAATATTGATGCGGATCTCGTTCGCAACGGGGGCAGCAACCTCTCGCGAACAGACGAAAAACTGGTCGAAATGACCAACGGATGCATCTGCTGCACTTTGCGCGACGACCTTCTGACAGAAGTGGACCGGCTGGCGCAGGAAAAGCGGTTTGATTATCTCCTGATCGAGTCCACCGGCATTGCCGAGCCTCTCCCTGTGGCCGCAACCTTTGAATTCCGCGATGAGGACGGGCGCAGCCTGAGCGATATCGCGCGCCTCGATACGATGGTGACGGTCGTGGATGCGGTGAACCTTCTCCGGGACTATGGCTCGACCGATTTTCTGCGGGACAGGGGTGAAGTCGCGGGAGAGGACGACGAACGCGCGCTCGTGGATCTTTTCGTCGATCAGATCGAGTTTGCGGATGTCATCATCCTCAACAAGATGGATACGGCCTCGCCTGAACAGGCCGAGGCGGCCCGACTGATCATCCGCTCCCTGAACGCCGATGCAAAGCTCATCGAAACACGCCAGAGCCAGGTTGCGCCGGGCCAGATCCTGAATGCGGGTCTTTTCGACTTCGACAGAGCACACCAACACCCGACCTGGTTCCGGGAACTGCACGGTCATGCCGAACATCGCCCCGAGACTGAGGAATATGGCATTACCAGCTTCGTCTACCGGGCCAAACGCCCCTTCAATCCGAAAGCTTTCGCCGCGTTCATCGAACAGTCATGGGAGGGTGTCGTCCGGGTCAAAGGCTATTTCTGGCTCGCAACTCGACCGGACTGGGTTGGCGACCTGAGCATCGCAGGTGCTCTGGCCCGCCATCAGGCTGCGGGACGCTGGTGGGCCAGCGTTCCCCACCAGAACTGGCCGGACGACGCGGCATGGCGCACCACACTCGCAGGCTACTGGGACGACGTTTACGGAGACCGCCGTCAGGAACTCGTCTTCATAGGCGCAGGAATGGACGAAGCGGCCATCCGCGCAGCTCTGGACGATTGCCTTGTCCCGCCCTCACAGGACGAGGTGTTCATGCCCTGGCATTACGATCATCTCGCGGATCCTTTTCCACACTGGGAATAAATAAAAGTTTCTAGGTTCAGGACTCATAGCCAGAACATGACGGTTGCAGCGAGGCAGATGGCTGAGAGGGAGACGGTCGGGCATCTGTCATAGCGTGTTGCGACCCGTCTCCAGTCTTTGAACCTGCCGAACATGATCTTGATACCTTTCTCCTCCAGGGCCTCCCTGGACCAGTCAGCGTCATAGCCCCGATCTACCAGCATCCATTCGGCTGTTAGGAGACTGTCCAGAAGGGCAGCGGCACCGGTATAATCACTGATCTGACCTGCGGTCATGAAGAAGTTCAGTGGACGCCCGTTCGGTGACGGCATGCAACCTCGTATTCATCCCGCCTTTAGTCCGCCCGCTCAGACGGCCTGAACCCCCTTGATTAACCGCAGGCTCGAAGCTGTGCGATGTGCCTTGAGATAGGTCGCATCAATCATGATCGTCTGAGGCTCCGCCTTGTCAGTGGCCAATCCGTCGATCATGCGAATGAATGTCCCCATAGCACTCCAGCGCTTCCAGCGGTTGTAGAGCGTCTTGTGTGGACCGTACTCCCGGGGTGCATCAGGTCAGCACAGACCATTTCGGTTCACAAAAATGATCCCGCTCAACACACGACGGTCATCAACGAGAGGTTTGCCATGGCTCTTCGGGAAAAGGGCCGCAGACGATCCATCTGCTCGTCCGGCAGCCAATACAGATCACTCCTCTTCAGTCTCCTCAGGGAGCCTGAATTACATCCTGCCGTCCAGATCAATGCGTCCTGGGCCTAAAATGCGTTGGGAAAACCAGCGATGTTCCATGCAATGTGTGCTGCCCGATAACGCGACGGGCCAGAACTTCCGGATCATGCGACGACAGAGTGCGAACATCGCGCCAGTACTGATCGAAATCGGCTGCCCATGCCGTTCCCCGACCTCCTGCGAGTTCAAAAATACGCGGCGTGATCTCAAGAGCAGTCCGGGATGCAAAAGTCCGGAGCGAGAGTGTCTCAAGGGCGATTTTGCTACGTTCATCGTCCGTCAGTTCACGGCGACGCTCCCACCCGGCCTGAACTGTCTGGATGGTGGTGTCGAAATAGGCGCGCGCAGCCCGGGCTTCTACCCAATACTGACCGAATTCTGCCTGTATGAACGGATCGTCTGCGGATACCGTGGCACCGGCAAACGTGCCCTGACGTCGACCGCTCAAAGTATACTTCCGCACGCGCTCCAGTGCTCCCAGCGTTCGTCCGATAAAAACAGCCGAATAAAAGATGGCTCCAAAACTTGCCCAAAGCGGCAGAGGCCCAGTCTGACCAGAGCCATGGGACCAGTGGAGAACTTCTTCGGGTAGAATTCTAACATTATCGAATTCAATCGTTCCGGAATCAGCCCCGCGCAAACCAATAGGATTCCAGTCATCGTGAAACGTCAGACCCTCACGATTGGTCGGAATGACTGAATAGATATAGCGGTCGCGATCAGGATGAATGGCAAGAACAGTCGTGATTTCTGCCAGCGGAGCACCTGTATTCCATTTCTTGATGCCGCTGATTGTGAAGCCGCCTTCAGGATGATGTTGGGCCACGAAGTCCTTGTTCACATATTGCGTCACATTCCCCCAAAGCCAGCGTGACTGCGTTGAGCGTTTTACGAAATCAGCATTTTTATCCGTATAGTCGGCAAGTAACGGCACGAGTGAATTATAGAAGTGAAATCCAAGAAGCGCTGCTGTGGAGCCGTCAACTTTGGCAATTTCCAGCACGCTCTGAGCCGCGTCCTGCAATGTCCCGCCGCCGCCACCAAGCGCTTTTGGATAGAGCAGACTTACCAACCCGCTCTCACGCAGGCGGCGGATCTGGTCGACAGGTCGCTGCCCGTCATGATCCCGGTCAATGGCACCCGCCTGAAACTCCGCAGCAAGTCCACGGGCGCGTGCAACCCAATCTTCAGGATAGGTTTCGACTATTTTGGGACGTGTCGCAGCAACAAGGGCATTCCGCGCCGCAGCAACCGGAAACAGAGTATTGATGGTGTTCATGGTGTCCAAGCCTTGATGATATGAAGGATCAGGATGCGCGGGTACGGAAGGTGTGCAGGGTCAGGCCAATCCAGAAGATTGCTGCCAGAGCATAGAAAGCCGGACCGACCAGAATGGCGTTGGCCAGCCCGAAACGGTCCGACAGCAATCCGAGGAGCCATGGAGCGATCAATCCGGAGATTCCCCCGGCAACCATTGCGCCGAACGACCCCGAAATCGTTCGAAGCGATACCGGCACGGTCTCGATCAGCAATGTCGTCAGGCTGCCAGCCGTTGCCCCGAACGTCGTAATCGCAAGCAGGCAGAAGACTTCGCACAACGGCAAACTGGAGGTCGTGAAGGCAACGAGGAACAGGGACGCAGCCATCAACGCACTGACGGCAAGGGAAGCGGCAATTCCCCAGACCCGATCAGCCAGAAAACGTCCGGTCAACCATCCCCCGAGAGGCCCTGCTGGCAAAGTGGCGATGAGAACCAGAAATGCAAAACGCGTGGCCTGAAGGTTATCCAGCCCATGCGCCCGGTGCAGAAAGGCCGGCAACCACATCTGTGCCGTCATCATACCCGAGAAAAACAGGCATAACGCCGCCAGATGCGTCACATATGGACCAATTTTCAGGACGGAAAGCTGATGCTTCCACCCCGCTGGGACTTTTCCAGTCACGATATGCCCATCGGCATGGCCGGGCGTCGGCTCAGACACCAGCAGGAGTAGAAAGGCCAGAGCAAGCCCCGAAAGCCCCGTCAGCAAAAAGGCCTCATGCCAGTTTGCGTGGGCTGCGATCCAGCCTCCAACCCCGAAGGCCAGAGCGGACCCCAGTTTGTTTCGCAGCATGAACAGGGAGAAGACAAAGTTCCGCTCACGCCGGTCGTAGAGATCTGCCAGCCATCCGGGGGCAATTCCCTGATAGGCAGCGATGCCGAAATTTGTCAGCGTGCGCCACAACACCAGTGTTGCCAGGCCAGACGCCAAGGCACTCCCCGCAGAGGCAAGGCTCCAAAGAATAATTGATCCAACCAGAACGCTCTTTCGGCTGAACCGTGATGCCAGTGCAGCAAATAACGGCGCCCCGACGACGCCCGCAACCGTCGAGACGGACGCAACGCTTCCAAAAGCCGCATCTGACAGATGAAGATCCGCTTTTATCGGGGTCAGAAGCCCGGCAAGGATCATGCCATCCATGGCGCAGGTTGTTCCCGTCGCCAGCAGGAGGGCAAGTGCCCATCCGCGCGATGCGCGGGCAGAAGGGCCAGCTGTCGACATGGCGGCTCCAGTCTCGGCGGAGAGGATCAATGATGCGTCGGACATGGCGGTTAGACCTTCACGGTCCGGGCCTGCCGCTGACGATGAAGCGCCGTGGCATCGACAAGAATGGAACGGTCAATCCAGCTTTCCAGATCGAAATCATGTTCGATCAGGCGGTGTCGCAGGAGGAATTCCTTCTGGGCCGCCAGAGACGCGACGTAGTCATCGTTCAGCTCAAGACGGACACCTTGAGGAATATTTTCATAGACTGCCGCCAGACCTTCAGGGGCCTGCCCCAGATCACCGGCCAAGGTCCGGATAGCTTCCAACGGAGCCTGCGCGGCCCGTTCCGACGCTTCAATCAGACGCTCAACAATCCGGACCACAAAATCACGGCGTTCCTCAAGAAGCGGCTGACTGACAACCAGACCTCGCAGGACGGACGGATGCACACGCGAGACCCTGTCTGGCGCAAGGCGTGTGTCATAAACCACGTTAAGCTGCGGATAAAAGCCGCCGTCAGGGGGGATAGAGGACGCGACTGCATCTACTTCTCCGCTCTCAAGTGCTTCCAATCCCTTGTGAAAGAGCGAGAGCAGAAAGCTGCCCTTTACGGCGCCGGGATAAAAACGCGGGAGGTAAACACGCTCCACATCATCAAGAGATAACCCGACTGATTGCAGGGCCGTCTGATAGATTTTGAGCTGTTGGGCGACCATCAGATCGAACGGGCTGTCCGGATTATGGAAGACCGCAACGCGACGTCCTTTCAGGGACGCAGGGCTGGCGATCCCCTTGCTATGAAGAGACAGGACAGGATAACGGCCTTCAAGGAAAGCAAGGCCCACGACCTTGCAGGCAACCCCCAGACTACGCTTCCACAACGCTGGTGCATGACCGGCATTGCGCAGCCACAGGCGGTCTGCGGCCTCATATTTCAGTTTGGGTGAAAACCCGACAGACGTGAATTCGAAATCCACATCGGGCTCATCGCGAAACTCTTCCTGCAAAAGCCCCTGTGCCTGTGCAAGCGCCGTGATGGTCGGAACGGAGGGGCAACGGGTATAGTGAACAACAGGGCGCGTCATGGTGCAGTATCCTTGAAAGCCGTCAGATGTGCGGGAAGGCTGCCATGGCGGGAGAGAAGCGAGAGGGCGTTGGAAGAGAGCACGGCGCGCTGACTGTCCGGATCGGTGGAGGTAGCGGCACGGACACGCTCAAGGGTGGGTCTGACGTCTGGCAGGGGTGCGTAATCGGAGCCAAAGACGACCCGTTCCGAACCCAGAACACGGATCGCTGCAGCCACCGCAGCACTTCCACTCCCCGCCGCACCGGTGTCCAACCAGATCTGACGAAAGTGATGGCGTAATGAGCCGACCTGAATGCGGGGAGACACTTCCGCCTGTTCTGCGGCCAATGCTCCCAGCCCACTGCCTCCAAGCATCGCAATCTGAAGCGTGACGTCAGGAAACGGATCCAGAAAATCCGTGAACGCCAGAGTTGCTATGGCCGAAGCAAAGTGAAAGCCGTTGTCGATGACCCAGCGGATCGCTTCGTTATCCTCATAGAGGATATTGGGCGGCTGCCCTGCGATGACGGGATTGGCGAACCCTGTATGCAGATAGATATGGCTGCGATGGGCCTGAGCCACCTCGAACAACGGCCTGAACTGCTCTGCGGACGCACGGGAAAAAAAACCATTCACCGGCAATACACCGCCAATCAGACCAAGTTTCTCATGGGCTCTCGCCAGTTCGCGGGCAGACCATGCAAGATCGCTGGTGCTCAGTGCGGCGACTGCGCTGAAACGATCGGGATGCAGCCGAACTAGAGACGATGTCTCGTCATTCCATGCAGTCCAGAGATTGAGCGTTTCCGAGGCCGGCAGAGCAGCATCAACGCCAAGAGTGGTCGGCCAGGACAGAAGCTGGTGCGCTATGCCTGCCTCATCCAGATGGGCAAGGCGCTTTTTGACGTCTGTCCATTGTGGGCCAAGGGGAAATGCGCCGCCTTTCCCCGCTCCAGCCCCGGTCCGCCAGATGGCAAGCCCCTCCCCCTGCTGTCCGATGCGTGGCGCTTCCTTACGCTTGCCCAGAATATCGAGGGTCGAAGGGGCAAACCAATGGGCATGAAGATCAATGACCGGAAAAGACTGAACCATGAAGATTCCCCTTCTCAAAAGAAATCTACGCGCGCGGACAGTAGGAACATCCGCGGAGCGCTGTATTGATATGTGAAAGTCTGGCTTGTTGCGGAGTACGGAAGAACCTGAACGACGTACCGGTTACCGGTAATGTTCGAGACAATCCCACTTAGCTCCCAACGACTGTTCCATGGTCGAAAGGACGCATGCACATCTCCGAGCCAGACGGCCGATTGCTGCAAAGCGGAGGCTTTTTCATTTGAAACGAGGTAAAAATAGTGCCCCGTGTAGTTCCAGCGTGTTCCGACCGAGCCATCACCAATGCGGGTATGGTAGCTGTAATCGACGGAGATATTGGCCGTCTGGTGCGGAGCACGGGCAAATTCATTGCCTGTCAGATCCGTTGCGCCTGTCGGGGCCGTAAAGTTCGTAAACTTCGTGCGCAGGATACCGACATTTCCGGATACGGTCAGATCGTTCAGAGGACGGGCCTGAAACGCGAACTCTCCACCGTAGGAAATACCCGATGCTGCATTCGTCAATGAAATGATGGTCGATTTCGTTGCAGCGTCAGTAGCCGTCCAGGAAACCTGGATGTTGTCATACTTGGAATAAAAACCATCTGCGCTCAGGGTCAGGCGTTTGTTAAACCAGCTTCCCTTATAGCCGCCTTCATAGGACGACAGGGTTTCCGGATTGACAGGCGCGGCCTTCTGGAGCGGCGCTCCCCCGCGATTGACCGGATTGGGGGTAATCTGCGTGTTGAACAGCCCGGAGCGATAACCATCGGCAATCCGGACATAAAGCATCTGGTTTTTTCCGAGCAGAACCTGCGGCTCGACTTCGTAGCTGACATTCGACCAGCTCCGCCCACCATGGTAGCTGTCAATCCCGGCAAGCGGGGAGACGACGCTTCCCGCATTCCACCAGTTTGCAGGGTTGGACGAGAACGAAACTGGTGACAGCCCCTGCCTGCTCTCCAGATCCAGATGAAGATAATCATGCGTCCAGCGGACACCGCCTGCGATCTGGAACCATTTATTGACGTGGATCGTCGTGTTGCCAAAAATCGCAACGCTATCGGTTGTCTGCGTGTAGTTTGTTCCTGAATATCCCGGTTGACCAATAATCGCCGGTGTCGTCACCGCCCCCGGTGGAAGCGTTACGCTTGCATTCGCATCATTCAGATTTTCATGAAAGTAATAAGCCCCGGCAATCCAGGAAATACGTTTGTGTGCATCGGATGCCAGCCGAAACTCCTGACTGACCTGTGTCGGGTGCAGTTTGTCATAGGACCGGCTGAACTCCTGAGGTGTGTAATCCCCGTCCCCCGAAAGGCGACGCTGGGCATTTTCGAACGCCGTTATCGACGTCAGTGCGAGCCCTGCCCCCGGACGCCATGTGGTGTGCAGTGAGGCCCCCTCTGAAACAAGCGCCTGCCGGCCGTTGACATTGGTGTTCGTCAGGTCACGGCTGCCGGTTTTCAGAGGGGAATAAACCGAAGTCCCGGGCGCGCTGTAATATGGAACATTCGTGCCTTGCATGTCCCGCACATGCAGGTTGAGCAGGAACTCCAGCCTCTCGCTCGGACGCCAGAGCGTTTGGAAACGGGTTGCGAAATCGCCAAAATTTCCAACGCGCTTGTCAGTCTGCTGGTTATGAGCCCAGCCATCGGAGTTTTCGTAGCGTACGGACAGACGCGTTGCGAGTTCGTGCTTGATAATCGGCGTGTTCAGAACCAGTTCGCCACGCTTTTGTCCATAATTCCCGAAATCGACCTGTGCATGCCCGTCATTGCGGAATGTCGGGCGCAGAGAGGTAAACTGAATTGCACCTGCCGTAGCGTTTTTCCCCCAGAGCGTGCCCTGCGGCCCGTTCAGAACGGCCACCTGCGCCTGATCAAACAATGGAAATCCCTGAAAAGCGAGGCTGTTCAGGTAAACATCATCAGCATAGAGCGCGACGGCGCCCACTGCATTATTGGCGACATTCCCGTTGCCAACGCCTCGGATGTAATACCGGGGACGCAAACGACCATCGAAATTATACCCCAGTGCATTCGGGGCAAAAGCAGCGACGTCCGCTGCACTGTCCAGATGCTGGCGCGCAATCGTTTCTGCACTGATCGCCGTAATGGTCGCAGGGACTTTCTGAATATCCTGCGAACGACGGTTTGCTGTAACGATAATTGTCTCCAGCCCCGCCGGCCGCCTTACCGAAGCAACCTGCTTCCTGGCGTGTGTGTATCCGACAGCTTTGTCCTTGTGAGGTAAATCACTGGCATGGCCCGATACCGTGGACACGCCTATGGCAACAGTTACGAAGGCCAGCGTCTGCCCGCAAAGTGCCGATGCCATGCTCCATTTGCCTCGGCACGCGCAGCTCTGCGCGCCTGAAAACAGGGAGGACACGGTACGAACTGTAGCGTAACGGACGAGACCAACCACAACGTGAGCTTTCTTGCTATACGACAAAACGAAGTGATAGGGTGAAATCAATATATCACGATAGGTACAGATCATATTGTTTTTATGGGTACAGATATAACTTAATTATATAGTTATATTTAGGCTCTGGAGAAAATCCCATGGTGATGTTCTTGCCATTTCTGGACCGCCAATCGGACGAAAGCCTTCAGAAACAGATCGTCCGACAGATGGTGAGCGCCATCACAAATGGCACATTACGGCCAGGGGAAGCTCTTGCAGGAATACGGGAATGCGCCACGAACTGGGGGGTCTCACGCAACACCGTCATGCACGCGCTGGAGCATCTGGAGGCTGAAGGCTATGTGGAAAAGCGCCCTTCACAGGGGACTTATGTCCATCGCACACCACCGCGGGATGCAGACGCAGTCACGAACATGATTGGTGTTACCGAGGTCGGCGAGGCTGCCCATCTTAAAGTCGAGCCTCTGCACAATCGGGCCTTCGCAAGTCAAAACAACAAAAATAATGCGTTGATTGATTCCCCCACGACAATCAGCCTCGGGTTCGGAAACGATCAGCCCGTCTACCGATCGCTCGAATGGAAACGGACCCTGCAAAAACTGTTCCATTATGAGAACTGGAAACGTGGTGGCCAGTATCAGTCCAATGCCGGCCTACCGTTTCTTCGCGCAACCCTTGCCCGATGGCTGACGGCCCGCCACGGCGTCTCGGTAGATGAGAGGCAGGTCATTATCGTTGCCGGTCTTCAGCAGGCTCATTCTCTGGTCGCTCAGGCCCTGCTTGCCCCTGGCATGAACGTGGCCCTGGAAGACCCATGCTATATCGGGAAGAGGCTTCTGTATGAGAAACTTGGCCTTCATATCCTGAACCTTCCGGTGGACGAAAAAGGCGCCAAACTTTCTGGCGTGACGTTCGATGATGTGCGGCTCATCTGCGTTAATCCGGGTTGTCAGGTGCCGACAAATGCATCTTTGTCTCTCCCCCGCAGACGCAAACTGGTGATGCTGGCCGCTCAAACCCAGACGCCAATTTTTGAAGAATCAATGTTCGATCTGCTGATGTTGGAGGGAAAATCCACCCCCTCCCTTCTGTCCCTTTCTGGCGGGCAGAATGTCATACATGCCGGCCTCTTCGCCCCGGCGCTGGGGGGCGGCATGATGCTCGGATACATGGTTGTTCCATGGCCCCTCTTACCTTCCATACTCGACGCCAAATTGATCCTGGATAATGGATTGCCGTGGCTTGAGCAGGAAGCTCTGGCACGGTTTATTGATTCCGGTGATCTGGATGATTTTCTCAAACGCCGACGGATGTCCCTGATGAGGCGTCAGGAGCATCTTGTCAGCGCCATGACGCATCAATGGGGTAATTTTTCTATTTTCAACGCCAGTCAGGCACCAAGAATGAGCTGGTTTCTTCCTGGCCCCGTTTTCGACAGCGCGACATACATAAATAATGCCCGGAAACTAAATCTCCATATTCCTGGAGATTATCCTTTCCACTCCAATTCCCCCACAAGCATCCCCAATCTTGATCGGCTCATTTCTCATGGGTATGGCGAACTGGCGGAGAATGATATCGAAAAGGCTGTGCAACGCATGACACAGTCCAATATTTGATCTGGGTAAAGCGGCTCCTGTTTTAGCTCACCTCAGAAGATCTTCCCCATTTTCTGCAGAATTCCCCGATATTTTCCTCCTGAAAACAGCCAAGACGTTCCATAATCAGGGGCAAAGGCCAGTCCCACCAAGCAATGTCTTCAAGCCTCTTTGCAACATCACGAGTGAACCGTTCCCGAATAACCCGGGCCGGCACGCCCCCTGCAATAGTGTAAGGCGGCACATCCCGACTGACGATGGCCCCCGCCGCCAGAATGGCGCCGTCCCCCACAGTCACTCCGGACAGCACCACAACTCCGTGCCCGATCCAGACATCATTTCCGATCTGGACCCGTCTTGCGCGCCGGTTCTGAAAGAACGCCTGATCCCGTTGCACATCGTCTGAATAATATTCAGGACAATACGTAAACCGGTGCATGGACGGCCTGTTGATCGGATGATTGGGCGCCCCGATCCGGACATGCGCCGCAATCGCACAGAATTTCCCAATCGTTGCATCCGCAACCATCGTCCGCTCGCCGATATAGGAAAAATCGCCCAGCTCGCAATATTCCAGAACACAGTCTTCCAACACTTCGCACTGCGTCCCGATCTGCGCCTCCCGCAGGCGCACACTGGGATGAACGACGGTCCGCGCAATTTTCGGCCCGGCAGATTTTTCCTGAGACATCGTCACATATTCCACAGGTTGTTTTCAGAAATTTGCGTCAATTCGCCCGAAGTAATAGCCGCCATTGATCGGCACCTGCACGGAATCCTGATCGTACTGGCTTCCTTCCGCCACCTTGAGCTGCTGCGAAACTTCACGCGGACGCACGTTGAAAATATTGTTCGCCCCCACCGCGACATGCAGGTTTTTATTGATCCGGTAGCCGATCTGAAGATCGGTCAGCCAGCGCGGCGTATTCCTGAACTGGGAAAAGCAGCTGCTGGAATACCGCAGG
The DNA here is from genome assembly GCF_018256175.1 of Gluconobacter sp. Dm-44. Taxonomy (NCBI): domain Bacteria; kingdom Pseudomonadati; phylum Pseudomonadota; class Alphaproteobacteria; order Acetobacterales; family Acetobacteraceae; genus Gluconobacter; species Gluconobacter sp. Dm-44. Next base: position 25,214 of record NZ_JAERLZ010000005.1, read on the forward strand.
GCCCCACCCGATGGACAGGTTGCCGATGCCGGCGTCCAGTCCTGATATTCAAGCATTTCCGTAGTCTCGCCATAGCGTGTCTGACGCACATTGATATCCCAGTTTCCAACTTTCCACAGCGCGCTCAGAATGATCTTGCTCCGCGGATAAGCGGTCGTGAGATAGCCAATGGTCTGGGCATTCAGCAGCGGCTTTCCGAGCAGGGACGTTCCGTTGTGATGAAGGCGCGTACGGTTCAGGTTCAGCGCCATACTCAGGTTCAGCGTGCCGTAATCGGGACGGAAGCGGAATGTATAGTCAGCCTTGATATCAAGACCCTGCGTCCGCGTGCTGGCGCCATTGGACAGGTAATAGGCGTTGAAGTCGGAAACCTTGGTTGCTGCCGCGGGAATGGCAAAACCGAAATTATTGATCGCTTCAAGAGCTTCTTCTCCAGAAACGGTTCCGCCCTGCACAATCCGGTCCCGAAGATTGATCTGATAAACATCCGCCTCGACATGGAAGCCGTTTACCGGTTCAAGGACAACACCGCCGCTGGCGTTGGTGGATCTTTCAGGCTTGAGTGGGGATGCTCCCAGGATCTTTGCCGCTTCGGAACTGACGGGCAGCAGGCCGCGCACACTGTCCGTATAGACATTCATCCGGCTGAAATGCTCTTCCTGAAGCGTCGGTGCCCGAAAGCCGTTACTGATCGTTCCACGCACTGCGATCCGGCGTGAAAAATCATACCGGGCGGAAATCTTGCCGGTCTCGGTATCCTGTGTGTCCGTATAATATTCATATCGACCTGCCAGATCGATCTGGAGATGTTTGATCGGATGCAGGTTGACGTCCACATACCCCGCCCAGACGTCACGCGACCATTTCCCGGCACTTTGCGGCGGGATGCCGGCATGTCCTTCCGCACCGCCCGTCTGATAGGAGTCCGGATTGCCAGAAACGAGCTGGTATTCGTCCATGCGCTGTTCGGCGCCGAAAGAAAGGCCAATGGGAAAAGCATGCCCGATCATGAACTGTCGGCGGAAATCAAGATTATTGGTCCACTGGGCATTTTTCTCGGTGTAATCCCAGAACTTGGTTGGAGAATATCCGCAGCCGTTCTGTGAATATCGGGAGGACGTCGTATCCACGGCATTACAGTTCGAAGCGAGCATCCCGAGATTGATGGAGTCTTTCTCCGAAATACGGTCAGAGTCCGCCCCCCATGTCGTGGACAGATCCCAGTCAAATCCGAGGAAATGCCGCCCCTTCAGACCGAGCGTGGCGGAATAGTCGTTTTCATCAATCTGGGTGATGGGTTCAACACCATTCGGATACATGGTTGTCGCGCCCGAAGGCCAGTCCAGATCAGGATATTCATACCCTTCCAGAATTTCGGCATGGCGATGGGCGTAAATGACCTGACCGTAGAAATCGATATTGTCCGTGACAGACTTCCCGAAATCGATCCCGAGATTTTCGCGGGTTTCTTCCGGAGTATTGGTATAGTTATTAACCTTGCCTGTATTGGCCTTCGCGCCTGGAACAACACCCGCATAATAACCTGATGTATCAGCTCCAGCCGGCCAGTATCCGAGCATGCCGTGATCCTGGGAATACGCTACCATATGGTCTGTGTGATAAACCTGACCACTGATATGCATATATCCGTCATTGCCCAGCTTCAGCCCGCCATCGGCATTGAACTGGTACTGCCAGCCATCGCCGTTATAGGCATTGGCGCCTGTCTGGCCGCTCAGGTTCAGTCCATGATCCTGCTTTTTCGTTATGACGTTGACCACACCTGCAATCGCATCCGATCCGTACATGGCCGCTGCGCCATCCTCAAGGATTTCGATATGATCGATCATGTTCGATGGGATCATGTTCAGATCCACAGAAGATGAAGCGAATTCCGGTCCTGATTTCTGCACGATATTGGCTGTCGAATGACGGCGCTTGCCGTTTACCAGAACCAGAACCTCGTTCGGATCCAGACCCCGCATTTCGATGAACGACGTCAGGGCGTTCGTATTATGCCCACGCGGCGTTACTTCCAGTGAAGGGTAGAGCCGCGCAAGAGCATCCGAAGTATTCATGGAACCGGATTGAGCCAGCTTTGCACCCGAAACTACAACGACCGGGCTCATGCTCTGTCGAGCACGCACATTCGTCGAACGCGTTCCCGTCACGATAACCTGTTCGTCTTTCGGGAGCGGCTGATTTTCGGCAATATTCGCCTGCCTCGACAAGACCATCGCAGCAGCCCGGCGCTTTTTACCAGCCTGCGCGACAGCTGCTGGCTGAACCTGACGCGTCCGCCCTTCAGTAGCGACATGTCGTTTTTTGCTGACAGGCACCTGTGTCATCGGCAGGTTCCCTGAAGACGCGGCAGAAGCTGTCTGCGCCATGAAAAACGGCGAGGTGCAGGCCGACGTCGCGACGAGCAGAAACATGGCTCTACGCATCGTAATTCTCCAAAAGAAATCGCTCAAAAGCGAAACGATGAATGTTCGAACCGCATAAAGACGGATTCTCTTGGTATTGTGTATGAATAAATTATGAATGAATCCATAAACTAGACAACAATAGCTTGTTGTCTATCCATTACAACAAATAGATGTTGTATATTTATTTTGGTTTCATATTTCTTTAATAAATATTTTCTTCACAATCTTCTTCTTCAATGCAGAATAAGTCCGTTCTTTTCATGTTGGTTCGCCCAACATCTTTTTGTCTGCATGAGGTCGCGATGACCGTTGATTTCTCTCCTGTCCCTGAGCGGCAATTCTGGATGGGCATTCTCGCACGTACCGAACACGACGTTCTGACGCAGCATCTCCAACAGGTTGAATCCTTGCCATCCTTTACAGTCCTGCGTCGTCCGGAAACCGGTCTGAGCATGGTGCGAGGACGCGTTGGAGCGGATGGGGAAGCCTTTAATTTCATTGAAGCGACGCTGACACGCGCCAGTGTGACCGACCAGAATGGCTATACCGGGCACAGCTATATTCTCGGCCGCAACGAAGAGCATGCCGTCGTTGCGGCACGGCTGGATGCCGCCCTTCAGAACCCGACACTGCGGGAGGGGTTGATGACGGCGGTGATCGAGCCTCTTCAGGCCCTTGAAACCGCCCGTCATGCGGCCATCGAGGCCCGCGCGGCAGAGACTGAAGTCCGCTTTTTCACCATGGCAACGGGGCGTCTATGACCGTCATGTTCCCTGGCCTCCGCGACAGCCACGAGGCCCAGCGCACTTTCCGCGCGCTGCTCAATGCCCTCGCCCATCCTGGTCGCCCGCAGACCCTTCCCCGGCCCGAAAGAATGCCGGAAGGATATCCAGCTTCCATAATCGGGCTCCTATCCCTGCTCGACGCGACCGTCACTGTGGGCTTTCCCACCGTGCTCGCCGATCTGGAGCAATGGCTGGTTTTTCATACCGGAACGTCTGTCGCCCCGATACAGCGCGCCGATTTCATTTATGTCCCACAGGGTTATGACCGCCCTCCTCTGGCATCTTTGCGGCAGGGCGCTCTGGATGCGCCGGAAACAAGCGCCACGCTGATGCTGGAAATTCCATCGTTCTCCGCCGGCAATGCGCTGGAACTGACCGGCCCGGGAATTCAGGCCCGCGAGATCATCAGACCTGTTCTGGATTGCGGTCTGCTTTCCGAATGGCAGCGCCAGTCCGGCCTTTTTCCGCGCGGCGTGGACATCTTCCTTCTGTGCGGCACCGATGTGATCGGCCTGCCGCGCAGCACAGCCATCCGGGAGGCCTGACCATGGCATTTGTTGCAACCAAAGGCGGCGAAGAGGCGATTGCAGCAGCCCATGCCTGGCGTGCCGATCGGCGGCATGGCGATGGTCAAGGCTGCACGCTCAAACAGGCCACCACGAGTTTCGGGCGCGCCATTGACCGCGTGATGGCCGAAGGCGCGCTCTATGATCCGGACCTTGCGGCCCGTGCCCTGCTTCAGGCCGAAGGGGATCTGGTGGAAGCGGCGTTCCTCCTGCGCTCTTTCCGCGCCACACGTCCCCGTCTGGTCGACAGTCTGCCTGTCGAGACGGGAAACATGCGGGTCCAGCGTCGCGTCTCGGCGATTTTCAAGGATCTCCCGGGCGGCCAGCGCCTCGGTCCGACAACGGATTATTCGCATCGCCTGTTCGAAACCGACGGCGGCGACCAGCGGTTCGAACCAACCCTGACCGATCCACCTGCCGAAACACCGTGCAGAATACCGGGTGCCATCAGAATTCTGGGCGAAGAAGCCCTGCTTGAGGGCGTTCCCCTGCCGCATGATGCAGATCTACCGCCCGATCTCTCAACCACACCGCTCCGTTTCCCGGCGGAACGCCGGGTTCGCCTTCAGGCGCTGGCACGCGGCGACGAGGGGTTTCTGCTCTCCCTCGCCTATTCGACGCAGCGCGGATACGGAAATACGCATCCTTTCGTCGGGGAACTACGGATGGGGGAAGTGCCCGTCACGATTGCCCCGCCGGAACTGGGTTTTGAAATCGATATCGGCAGCATCGTCGTCACCGAATGCCAGATGGTCAACCAGTTCAATGGCTCCAAGGTCGCGCCACCGCAGTTCACGCGCGGCTATGGCCTGAGTATCGGACATGCGGACCGACGCGCCATGTCCATGGCGCTTGTGGAGCGTGCCCTGCGTGCGGAAGAACTTGGGGAAAGCACGGGCAATCCCGCGCAGGATCCGGAATTCGTGCTGTCACACTGCGACAGCATTCAGGCGACGGGCTTCGTGGAGCATCTCAAACTGCCCCATTATGTGGATTTCCAGAGCGAACTGGAAATCGTCCGCGCCATTCGCGCTGAAGCGACCATGCCCACACAGCACAGGCCGACACAGCACAGACAGGAGGGCGACGATGATCTCGTATAATTTCGCCTATCTCGACGAACAGACCAAACGCAGCATCCGTCGCGCCCTGCTCAAGGCCGTCGCCGTTCCCGGCTGGCAGATCCCTTTCGGCAGCCGTGAAATGCCTCTGCCTTATGGCTGGGGAACAGGCGGAATTCAGGTCACGGCGTCTGTCATCGGTGAGACGGATCGACTGAAGGTCATCGATCAGGGTGCGGATGATACGACAAATGCAGTGGCGATCGCATCTTTCTTCAGACGGATGACGGGAGTGGACATCACGACGCGCACCGCTGATGCCACGATTATCCAGACCCGGCACCGCATTCCCGAACATCCGCTGACGGAAAACCAGATCATCGTCTATCAGGTCCCGCAGCCCGAACCCCTCTGGCGCCTCATTCCTGAGCGGCCCGTCGCCATGCGCGCCCATGCGCTCGGGGATTACGGCACGATGTACGTCAAGCTCTATGAAGATATCACCCGTTTCGGCCGCGTCGCCAGCGCCTACGAACATCCCGTCATGGTCGGAGACCGGGTGCTGATGTCCCCAAGCCCCATTCCGGCTTTTGACAACCCGAAAATGGACCGCATGCCCGCGCTTCAGCTCTTTGGCGCCGGGCGCGAGCGGCGCCTGTATGCCGTGCCGCCCTACACATCCGTACGATCGCTGGATTTCAGCGACCATCCGTTTCACCCGGGACGCGCGGACGGCACATGCACACTCTGTGGCAGCACAACCAGCTATCTGGACGAAATCATCATGGATGATCAGGGAACGCGCCGTTTCGTCTGCTCGGATACGGATTACTGCTCTGAAAGGCAGGACGCGAAAGAGGTCACGCCATGAGCATCCTTCTTCAAGCCACAGGGCTGAACAAACGTTTTCAGAGTATCGATGCCCTCGACGATGTGTCCCTCACCGTCAGCCGTCGCGAAATCCTTGCTGTTGTTGGCGAAAGCGGGTCCGGGAAATCCACGCTTTTAGCCACGCTTGCGGGGCTTCAGACCGCAGATTCCGGACGCATCACCTATTATGGTGGGGACCGGCCTCGGGATATCGGCGATATGGACGAGATGCAGCTTCGCCGCCTGCAACGCACGCAGTGGGGTTTCATTCACCAGAATGCCCGCGCGGCCCTGCGGCTGGATGTCAGCGCCGGAGGCAATATCGGTGAACGGCTCATGATGAATGGCGCCCGCAATTACGGCGATATCCGCGAGACCGCCGCCCGCTGGCTGGATGAGGTCGAAATCGGCCGCGAGCGCATCGATGAGATGCCCCTGAACTTTTCCGGCGGCATGCTCCAGCGCCTTCAGATCGCTGCCACGCTCGTCACCAGCCCCGAACTCGTTTTCATGGACGAGCCGACGACCGGACTCGATGTTTCGGTCCAGGCCCGTGTGCTCGATCTGATCCGCAACCTCGTCCACAAACTCGATGTCGCGACGATCATTGTCACCCACGACCTTGGCGTGGCGCGTCTTCTGGCGGACCGTACGGTCGTTATGCAGGGGGGCGCAATCGTCGAACATGGTCTGACCGATCAGGTTCTGGACGATCCGCAACATCCCTACACCCAGCTTCTCGTATCCTCGGTGCTACCCTCATGACGACTTCTCATTCCGGGCCGCTGGCCATTAATGCCGCCGACCTGCACAAACGTTTCGTTCTCCATCTTCAGGGCGGACTGGAACTCGACGTATTGCGCGGAGCCAATCTGAAGGTGCAGCCCGGCGCGTGCATTGCCCTTGTGGGGCCGTCCGGCGCCGGGAAATCCAGTCTGATGCGCGCCCTGTATGGCAATTACAGGATCGATTCCGGCTCCATCCGGATTGCCCATGACGGGGGGATGGTCGATATCGCATCCGCCTCACCGGCTGAAATCCTCGCGGTCCGTCAGCGCTCTTTGGGGTATGTCTCGCAGTTTCTGCGGGCCATTCCACGCCTCAGCGCCCTGGATGTCGTTGCCAGTTCCGCCATTGCGCGTGGTATCGACGAAAACGAGGCACGGCGTCAAGCCGGAGCAATGCTGGAACGCCTGCGCATTCCCGCCGCTCTGCATACCTTGCCGCCCATTACCTTTTCGGGCGGAGAACAGCAGCGCGTCAATCTGGCCCGCAGTTTCATCTGCGACTGGCCGACCCTCCTGCTCGATGAGCCCACGGCCTCCCTCGACCCCACAAGCCGCGATACGGTCTGTGACCTGATCGCCGAAGCCTGCAACCGCGGGTCAGCCATTGTCGCCATCGTTCACGATCCCGCACTCCGCGACCGTATCGCCGACCGCAGCGTGCGGCTCGAAAACGGTGCCACCCTTGAGGAAATCCCTGCATGACCCGACTGATCAATGCACGTCTCGTCCTTCCACACGCCATCCTCGACGGCGACCTGACGTTTGATGATACGGGCATTATTGCTCCGGAAGCGACCACATCAGACCCTGCCGGGGATGTGCTGGACTGCGACGGTGACTTCATCATCCCCGGCATCATCGACCTGCACACCGACAATCTCGAACGTCAGGTCCTGCCGCGCGTCAACGCGCGCTGGCCGTCGCGCTCGGCCTTCATTGCCCATGATGCCCAATGCGCCGTCGCAGGGGTTACAACCGTTTTCGACTCCCTCAGCCTGGGCGACATCAATGGCCGCGACCGGATCCAGACCTTCGAGGACGGCATCGACGATCTGGCGGAACTGTCTGCTGCCGGTGTCCTGCGGGCGGAACATCTCCTGCATCTGCGCTGCGAACTGATCGCACCGGAAATGCAGGAACTGTTCGAGATGGTCCGGGATGACGAGCGTCTCAAGCCGATCCTGCGTCTGGTCAGCCTCATGGATCACTCTCCGGGCGTGGGCCAGTACGCCGATATCGCCCGCTGGCGGAAAGGACGACTGGGCGACGGCCTGACCGAAATCGAGATCGATGTCTCCCTTGAGGAAATCCGCGCCAACCGGATCGAGCATCTGGAAAAGAACAGGGCCTATGTGCAGTCGTTCTGCCGCGAAAATCATGTCGCTCTGGCGTCCCATGACGATCGTCTCGAAGAGGAAGTGAACCGGAATCACGCGGATGGAATTTCCATCGCGGAATTTCCCGTTTCCATGACGGCGGCACGCTGTGCCCACGCCCTGAACATGGATGTCATTGCCGGAGCCCCCAATATCGTGCGTGGGGGGTCGCATTCCGGAAACGTGAATGCGATGGATCTGATCCGCGCGGGGCTGGTGACGGCCCTCGCCTCCGACTATGTGCCATCCGCCATGCTGGAAGCCGCTTTCTGCTGTGTAAACCAGAAAGCCCTTCCCCTTCCCGACGCCATCCGCCTGATCACGGACGGACCAGCCCGGATCGCAGGCCTGACTGACCGGGGACGGATTGAAGCCGGTCATCGCGCGGATCTCGTTCAGGTGCATGTCCATGACGGCCTGCCCATCGTGCGCCGCGTGTGGGTGGGAGGGCGTCGTGTCGTCTGATCCCGCCTATCGCTACGCCCTGTATTACGCGCCCGAACAGTCCGATCCGCTGTGGCGGGTGGGCTGTGAGTGGCTTGGGCGCTCTCCCGTGACGGGCGATCCGGAACCGGATCTGCTCTCACAGGCAGACGCAGACCGCGTGAAGCTGACGACCTCGGCCAGACGCTATGGTTTTCACGCCACCATCAAGGCACCGATCGCCCTATCCGGTAGTGTCGAGGACTTTCTGGCGGATGTAGCGGCACTGGCGGCAACCGTGAAGCCATTCACCCTGCCGCGGCTGAGAATTTCGGAAGAAGACGGCTTCACTGCGCTCCGTCCGGTCGTTCTCAATGGCGTCCTGCTGGCGGCCGGAGAAACCTGCGTCCGCGTGCTGGACCGGCACCGCCGCCCCGAAAACGCCGCGCGTGCTGCGGTGCGGGCCCGTCACTGTACCGAACGGCAGAAAGCTCTTCTGGCCCGCTGGGGATATCCCTATGTCTGTGAGGAGTGGCGGTTTCACATGACGCTTGCCGATGACATTCTGCCGTCTCCTCTGCGCGCGGAAGTCGAAACACGGTTCACCCCCGCCCTGGCGATGGATCGCAGGGTCACGTCGCTCTGCGTCTTTCAGGAACAGTCTCCGGGCGCGCCCTTCACCATGCTGGCCCGTTTTCCCCTCGTGGTGCAGCCATGACAGTCGGGCGTCTGATCCTCGTCGTCGGCCCCTCCGGGGCGGGCAAGGATTCCGTGATCGGATATGCGCGCCAACATATGGCACAACAGAACGTCGTCTTCGGACGCCGGATCGTCACCCGTCCGGCGGATGCGACCGAAACGCCGGATACGATGGATCTGGCGCAGTTTGAACAGGACGAACGTGCGGGTCTTTTCCTGACGTCCTGGCGCGCTCATGACCTGGCTTACGCCCTGCCCCTCTCCCTTGCCGAAGATGTGGCCGGAGGAAAGCAGGTCGTGGTCAATGTCTCACGGCGCGTCATCCCCGAGCTGCGGAAACGTTTCCCCTGTTGCGTGGTCGTGGTTGACGCAGACGAACAACTCCGTCGCGACCGGATTGCGTCACGGGGACGCGAAGCACCGGCCGCACTCGAAGCCCGTCTCCAACGCCGCATCCCGACTGACTTTCATGCCGATGCCATCATCCGCAACGAAGGCTCTCTGGCCGAGGCAGGCGAAGCACTCATGCATCTGATCGGGGCACCGGATCATGACTGACACCTACCACGCCTGCCTGATCCGCTGTCTGGAAGTTTTCGAACGCCAGTTGCATGCGACGCCCCGGATAATGGCCGATCGAAATCTCGATCGGACGTCCGGCGGGGGTCACGTTATAGCCGACGGTCCGCAGGATGGGATCATTCAACTCGATCCGCAGCAGGGATGCCTCATGGGAATCCGGACAGCGCGTACTCACCTGCGTCCTGCGTCGGACACTCTCAAGACCCAGTTTCCTCAGCGCCTCGGTAATTGAATCATGCGCCTCCAGAGCCGCCATCAGCCCTTCATGCAATCCGGCATCGAAAATATGCCGCGAGTAGGACACCGGACGGTCGGCGGAATAGCCGATCCGCTCCAGCACGATCACGTCCGGCACACCTCCCAGCAGATCCCTGGCCAGAGCACGATCCGGCGCGTCCACCAGAGCCATACGACGCAGGGACAGTTTGCGTCGTGTGGTCGGCCGGTTGCTGTCCTTCATCAGTTCGCTGAACCGCGGACGGGCATGAATGCGGTATTCGACCGGATCGTCACACACGAAACTGCCCCGGCCCTGCTCCGTCCGGATCATGCCGATACTGGCAAGCTCTTCCAGCGCCCTGCGGATCGTATGGCGATTGAGCTGGAAATGCCGCGCCAGATCATTTTCGGTCGGCAGCTTTTTTCCCGGTTCGTAAATACCGTTGCGAATACCTTCAGAAAGGGAATTGGCCACGTCCCGCCACCGGGGAAGTCTTTCCGTCATCTGCCACCTCTTCGCGATCACCGCGCGAAAATCATGCGCTCGTGGACATTCCAGAAAGGCACTCAACATGTCTAGACATATCATGAAAGTTTCATCGCTGGCCGCGTTCTGCATGGGGCTATCCATCTTGTGCGTCCCCATTACAGCCTCTGCGGAAGATGAGGTGCCGTGCCCTCATCCCGACGGCATCACATTCGCCATCGAGCCCTATGAGCCCATCAATACGCTTGAGCCCGTCTTCCGCGCCATCGGAGAACAGCTCTCAGAACGTCTGCACTGCCCGGTCCATGTCATGATTACGGTGTCCTACAGCGCCGAGATCGAGGCCATGCGTTCCGGCCATACGGACCTCGGACTGTTTGGTCCGCTGGGATATGTGATGGCTCACAAGATGGCGGGCGTCGATGCCATCGCGGTCCTCTCCACACCCACCGGGCAGGCAGGCCTCTATACCGCCAGCATCGTCACGCGCCCGTCGACCGGAATCCATGATCTGGCCGGGCTAAGGGGGCGCAGCTTCGCCTACTCCGATCCGGCCTCCACTTCGGGCCATCTGCTGCCGGCAGCGGCCCTGCGCAACGCGGGACTGGACCCGGACCATGACCTTGCCGTTCGTTATGCCGGCACGCATACCGCCGCTTTCGAAGCCATTCGCAACGGTCAGGTCGATGCCGCCGAACTCAACAGCGAAACAATCGCCGATGCGCGCGCGGTTGGCGAGTACGACCCGAAGGATTATGTGGTTCTCTGGCAGTCCGAACCCATCCCGCAAGGCCCGATTGCGGTTGCAGCCGGCCTCTCCCCGGCTTTTCGCCAGAAGCTCCTGACCGCGCTTATGAGTGTGGATGTCAGCAAAATCCGCCTCAATGATAACGGAAAAGATACGGTTGCCGCCTCCCGTCTGACACCGCAAACAGATGCCGCCTATGACGGAATCCGCAACCTCACGCCCATCATTGGCGTCGATACGCATCGGGGGCCGTGATGAGCGAGACGACGGACCGCTCCCTGCTGCTGCGTGGGATCACCAAATCTTTTGAAACAGGTGCAGGCGGTTCGAAAACCGTTCTTGAGGGCATCGATCTGCATATCGGCCCCGGAGAACTGGTCGTGCTGCTCGGTGCAAATGGAAGCGGCAAGTCCACGACGCTCAAGATCGCATCAGGCATGATTGCGCCTACCGCTGGGGAAGTCCGGATCGGCAGGACCGATATCACCCAAATGCATGGAGAAACCCGACGACAGTCCCGCATGAAACTGGGCATGGTGTTTCAGGACGCCCGCCTCATCAGGCGCCGAAGCGTCCTGTCCAATGTCCTGTGCGGCACCCTTGGACGTCATCAGAACATCGCCACGGCGCTTGGATTTCTGCCTCAGTCCGAACGTCCCCTCGCCATGGCGTGTCTGGAACGTGTAGGCTTGGGCGCTCTGGCGGGTCAGCGGGCTTCCACGCTGTCAGGGGGACAGGCGCAGCGTGTTTCTGTCGCCCGCGCCCTGGCCCAGAAGCCATCCGTCATTCTGGCTGACGAACCGGTGGCCAGTCTGGATCCTGAATCCGCAGAAGAAGTCATGACCCTGCTGACGACAGTGGCCCGGAACGAGCGACTGGCTGTTCTCTGTGTTCTCCATCAGATCGATCTGGCGCGCCGTCATGCAACACGTCTCGTTGGGCTGAAAAAAGGTCATATCGCCTTTGATCTGCCCGCTTCCAAAGTGACCGACACCATGATCTCGACCCTCTATACAAGAGACGCCTCATGACCAGAACGGATATCCGGCCCGCTCCCGACAGCGGCAACATCATGGTCTCCCGATTTTCGTCGGGCACGTTTCTGGGCTGGGGCGGAGCAGCTATCCTGCTGTTCATTCTGGCGCAGGCCGCTCATAACACACAGGTCAGCCCCACCAATCTCATTACGGGTGCCGGGCGGATTGTAGATATCGTCGGACGCGCGGTTCCCCCAGACTGGAGTCAGCTTCCATCCGAATGGGGACCAACCCGCGAGACGATCGACATCGCCCTGATCGGGACGGCGCTGGGGGCCATACTGGCCTGTCCGCTGGCCCTTCTCTCGGCACGTACGCTTGTTCCCAATCCGGTCATCCGCATGCTGGCCCGGAGCATCGTCGCCTTGCTTCGGGCTGTTCCCGACCTCGTCTGGGCACTGATTTTCGTAACAGCCGTTGGTCTGGGTCCATTTCCCGGTGTCCTGTCCTTAATTCTGCATACCGCTGGCATGCTTGGCAGACTAGGTGCGGAAATGATTGAAGACATGGATGTGATGCCCTTGGAAGCGATGGAACTGGCAGGCGCCAATCGACTACAGATTTTCATACACGGCATCCTCCCAACTCTTATGCCTTCAATGTTTGGTCTGATCCTTTACAGACTTGATGAAAACCTGCGCTGTTCTCTGGTGCTGGGGTTTGTCGGCGCGGGCGGCCTAGGCTTTCAGCTCTTCACAGCCATCAGTCTTTTTCAGTATAGAACTGCGTCGCTTTTGCTTCTGATGATTCTGGCAATTGTTCTCATCGTGGAAACATCGTCTTCAGCAATAAGAAAACGACTGATGTGATCAATCTCCGCAAATTTTCTGGGATACACTGAAGCAGCTTGATACCCAGAAGATACCGCGCTCTGTGCGTCTTGAAAGGCTTATGACAATACCAGAAGCAGAGCCAAAGCGGTAAACGACACCCCTATCGCCTTCGTTTCAGGTAACTATGGTGCATAACCCTTTTCTGAAAGCGAAATATGAGACGTCTCACCATCGCCGTCATATCCTGTTTATCCCTCCTGTTAACGGCATCTGAGGCGTTCGCTCAGAATTTTCCGGTTGAGCGGGCTGTCAACAATCTCGGCTTTCAGACGACTTATCAGAAAACAATTTCTGTCTGTGCGTCAGGATGTGATTATTCCAGCGTTGTAGCGGCATTTACTGCTGCGGTCGGTCAAGCGCACAAACTTGCCACTCACGGCATCATCGTCGTCTCCGTTGCTGACGGCGCCTATACCGAGACCGCACAGGCCTTCACGAACGATCCGGCGTCCTCTGCGGTTCAGGTTATCGGAAACACCCACGACCTGACAAAAGTGCAAGTCAATTTCACCCATATCTCTGGTACGAACCAGAGCGGATTCATCGCAATCGGCGGCGGCCAGATTGGCCTGATTGACGGCATGACCATCAATGGCGTTGGCGCACAGGCGTCCCATACAAACACCCGGACGACATGGAAGAACCAGTCTTACGGCGCGGGGATCATGGCGCAGGGAGGATCGGTCATCAATCTCGGCGCGCACATGGATATCGAACATTTCTACTACGGCGTCGAAGCAGACGATGGCGGTGTTGTGAATGCCCGTTCGGGGGGTGTGAAAGCCGGAGATGCCGGCGATGTTGCATTTATGGCAAGGGGAAATGGCGTCATCGTCTGCACACCCTGTACGGCCGTTCGGGTCAGCGACCTCACCAATCCGGACACAGCAAAACTGGGCTATTGCTACGATGCCGAACGCGGAGGTGCGCTTTATATCGACGGTTCGACATGCTCACAGTTCGGATCGGGAGGACTTTACGCGCTAACCAACGGGAAAATGTGGGCGCACGGCGTAACCGTTTCCAATCCGCTGAACACAACTCTTGCGAAGGGCGCATACGCCTTGACCGGTGGCGTCATCGAAAGCCAGAACTCAACCTTTTCAGGGGGTTACATCGGCGCAGAAGCGCAGGATCTCGGCGTCATTACCTGTAATTATTGCACATTCAAAGGAGCGTCTTCCGATGGAGTTGTCTCTGACGGGGGCGCTTTTCTGGCGGGATCTTCGGTCTCGCAGAATAATGCGGGCTATGGCTATCATGCCATTCATCAGGGCGTCATCCGGATCTATGGCGTAACCGCGAAAACGACCGGAAACACAGTCGGAAAATTTGCAGCAGACACAGCAGGGACGGCACATGGCGTTGCCTATACCGCCGCTTCGGTTTTCGTCGGCAACTGAATCCTCCCGGCACGCTCGCTGTTTCCAATCAACCCGACCGCCTCCGGGCGGTTTTTATATCTGGAGAACACTTTTTTCAGACCAAAAAGCAGATTAAAGACTGTATCCCATTCTCCGATACAGCCCATTAATCACCGAAACACTGCGTCTCGCCTCGGCCAGATCAGGCGTTTCATCCGTATTGTCGTAACCAAACCCCATATCATCGCCCAGCCACTGAACCACGATCCCGTCTCTTCTGGACACAACATAGACGTTTCCAAAACTCATACTGCACAGCGCTTCCGGCTGGGGAATGAGCCACGCGATCTGTCCACGTACAGGAATGATGCTGTTGTCATTCCACAGCGCCCGGGCGCCATATCCGGTACAGTTGATAAAAACCGGTTCTGGAAGATCTGTCAGTTCAGACGGATGATGCAGGGTCAGGATCTTGATCTTTCCGCCCAGCTCCAGAAACTGCCGCATCAGATAGTCCGAATAGCTGGCAACATTGAAAATCAGATTGGGCTTCTTGTGCACTTCCGAATAAGGAAGCCGGCTGTCATCCACCCGGATCAGGTTCCCCTGCGGCTCGATGTCCCGGATGCGCTCGTCCAGTCTGGCATAACCGATAGGATCGGCATGAGGGGCGGAGGGTTCACGGGAATGCAGGCCATAAAACGTGTCCCATTCCACCGGATTTCCCGGCAGCCCCTGAAGGCTCTGGTAACAGGAGAACGAATACCGGGCCATGCTCTCCCACCGTGCGGCAAATTCCGGTGTAACGGCGTCTGCGCGCGCAATGCGGGACGATGGCGTCCAGCTTCCGGACGCCCGTGACGAGCGGACGAACGGCGGCAGAGCCTCGGTATAGATCGTCACCTGCGCGCCAGCCTGCTGGGCGACGATGGCGGTTGTCAGACCAATCGCACCACACCCGATCACCCCGATATTTCGACTGACAGGCAATGCCCGCTCCACAGCCAGCTTCGCGCTCCCCCATGACAGCGACCAACCGCTACCACCATGTCCATAATTATGGACAACCGTCTTGTGCCCGACCTGAACAACATCCAGACGCGGCCCGGCAGCCCTGAAAGGACGCAGGCAGACCGTAATGCGGTCAATCCTGTCCGTCCGCGCCCGAATGACCGGAATAGAACGGACGTCAGCATCCAGATCGGGACTGAAAAGCGGCCGGGTCGCGCAGGCGGAAAGGCCGGAAAGACCGACAACGGACGCCCCGCCTGCCATGACATGCCGACGGGAAAGAAGAGGCATCATAAAACCTTCCGGCTGGGACAGTGCATTCGATGGAAAACGAGCATCAGGCAAGTCGGGCAGGAAGGGAATTCTCAAAAAGCCTGCAAAGCATAGCCTCAGGTTATGGCCGCCCTGAAAAGCAGCCTCGGAGACGTTCCGCCACATCTCCTTTTGCAAAAGAAACGTAAAAAGAGTTTCATTCATTGCGGAAGGTACCGGAGCCCGCATCCGCTCCTTTCGCGAAACATTCAGCAACCCGCCTTCAGAACAAGGACCGCCAATGCGCCTGCGCCAGATCGAAGTTTTCTATGCGATCATGACGACGGGTTCGCTACGACGCGCCGCGGAGCTGCTTCATGTCTCGCAACCAGCCGCCAGCAAGGTTCTGCGCTACGCTGAACAGTCTTTGGGATTTGCGCTGTTCGAGCGGGCGGGAGGACGGCTCGTTCCAACGCGGGAAGCCCTCATCATGCTGCCACACGTCAACGCCATTTTCGAAAAACTGTCCGACCTCAAGCGCCTGACCAACAATCTGCGTTACGCGCGCGATGGGCACTCGATCAGTATCGGATGCGTACCGAGTCTGGGTCTGGGACTGGTGCCACGCGTGGTGCAGCGTTACCGCAAGGATCATCCGGGCATGGAACTGACGATCGATGCCATGCACGGCACCGAAATCGTCTCGCGCATCATGAACCATGACCTCGATCTCGGAATCGTCTTCGGCGACTACACATTCGAAGGCATGACGGCCCTGCATCTTGCGGATATCCCGCTGATGATGATCGACGAAGAAGGCGGTGAAGGTCCGGTCAGCGTCACCGACATTGATCCCGAACGCTATATCGGGTTGAGCGAAAACGATCCCACAGCCCGCATGCTCGATATGCTGCTGGAAGAGGCTGGCGTTCCAGCCAAGACCCATGTGCGGGTTCGAACCCATTTCATGGCCGCCGAACTCGTGCGCCTCGGAGGAGGATGCGCCATCGTGGATGCCGTAACGGCCCTGCATCATCCGGGACTGTCACCGCCCCGCCCCCTTTCTCCGCCTCTGAGCGTCAGTTGTACCGTCCTGTTCCGGGCCGACCATGCTCTCTCGCATATTTCGCAGGATATCCTCGCCCTGCTCCGAAGCGAACTGGATGTCGATCTGCGCGCCCTGAAAAAATCCTGACAAAAATGACAGGCAGCTCTTAACCCGAGGTTAAGAGCGCACTGCATCTTAGGACAGGACAGTCAGACCGTTTCGTGCTCTGAATGATGCTTCTTTTCGCAGGGTCCCGATGAATCCGGGGCCGGAAAATCGTATTCAGAGCCGCCCATGATCCAGCCTGCCCGACAGTCCCTCATGCGCGCCATCTCGGCAGCGCTCCTTCTTTCCACGACATGCGCCACACACGCCGCAACGCTGCCCGCAGGACTGCCCGAGGGCCTGACCGAGCAGGTTATTACCACAACGGTGGAACATGCCCGCTCGGCCTTTGACGTGCCGGGAATTGCGGTGGCCGTGGTGCAGGACGGCGAGATCGTGTTCAGCCGCGGCTACGGACGACGCACACAGGACAGCGCGAGCGCGCCCGTCGACGCCCGCACGATGTTCGCCATCGGCTCCAACACCAAGGAATTCACCGCAACGGCACTGGCGCAACTGGTGGATCAGGGCAAACTGGGATGGAACGACCGTATCATCGACCACATGCCGGAATTCCGCGTCGCCGATCCGTCCATCACGCGGGACTTCCGCGTCTCGGATCTGCTGACACATCACAGCGGCATGGGACAGGGCGCAGGAGACCTGATGCTGTTTTCGCACAGCACCTTCACGCGCCCGGAGATTCTGGCGGCTCTGCCGTTCATGCCCTTTACGGCCCCCTTCCGCAGCGATTACGCCTATAACAATCTTCTGTATGTCGTGGCGGGCGCTCTGGTGGAGCGCATGACGGGCCAAAGATGGGAAGACGTCGTCCAGAAACACCTGATCGACGCCGCAGGCCTTCCCGCCTGTCAGAGCACACCGCCGGTCAAAGGCCAGACAGACGTGGCCATCGGCGAAGGCGAGAGCACCGTCCTGCCAGACCGCAGTGCCCTGCGCCTGCCAGCCGTCGCACCCGCAGGCGGCATCTGGTGCAGCGCCGATGGCGTAGCACGCTGGGCCCAGACCTATCTCAATGGCGGCCGCTCCCCGAACGGCCGACAAATCTTCAGTCAGGCCAGCCGCGACACGCTCTGGGCACCACACGGAATTCTGCCCCTGCCTGACACGGCCGAGGCCACAAAGACCCATTTCCGCGCCTATGGTTATGGCTGGTTCATGGAGGATTTCTTTGGTCTCAAGCGCGTCTGGCACACGGGGACCATCAGCGGAATGGTCAGCTATGTGACGTTCCTGCCAGAGCGGAAATCAGCCATTATCGTTCTGACCAACCATTACAGTCACGCGGCTCCTTTCGCCATCGCGACGGAACTCAGCGCCTATGTCGCGAACGGCAAAAGTGCGGACTGGGTTACGTATTTCCTGAACGAGCAGAATGCCAAAGAGGCGGCGAACAGGAAAAAAGCCGCCGAAACCGGCCCCGGCTCGGCCGCCCGACCTTTCATCACGCTCCCGGATGCAGCGCAAAAGGACTATATCGGAACCTATCGCGATGACTGGCGCGGCCCGATTTCGGTCAGTGGCCGGGGAAAGGATCTGCGGATGTCTTTCAGCCATGCTGACGGCCTGACCGGGACCCTCTCCGCCCTGCCGCATGATCTGTTCGTTGTTCGCTGGGATGACCGCGGGCAGGACGCTGACGACGATTCCTATGTCCAGTTCGAGCGCGACACGTCCGGTCAGGTGACCGGCCTGAAAATGCAGGTTATCGGTTCGGATTTCAGCTTCGATGCACAGGATCTGCATCCGAAGAAAATCAGTTCTTCTCCAGAGGCACTGACTCCCTGATTTATTGTTTTCATTACAAAACAACACCTTAACCCCAGGTTATGGGAAGATGGCCTCTTTGCATTGGCTCGAGCGGTTTGGGAAATGTAGGTTTTGATCATGATAATGGCGCAGGGGGTTATAACATCTCCCCGCGCCCGGCCTCTGGACGTTCGGGACTTTTATGGCTGGCAAACGGACCATCACCATCATCGGCGGAGGCGTGATCGGTCTGACAGCCGCCTACGCCCTCGTCCGGGAAGGGCATGACGTCACCCTGATCGAACGCCGCGAAGACGTTGGGCAGGAAGCCAGCTTCGCGAATGGCGGCCAACTCAGCTACCGCTATGTCAGCCCGCTGGCCGATGCCGGGATCGCGCGGGACGCCCTGGGCTGGCTGTTTCGCCCCAATTCCCCGATCTCCCTTCGCCTGAAGGCCGATCCGTCCCAGTGGCGCTGGCTGCTCGCGTTCCTGCTCGCCTGTAACCGGCAGACAAACCGCCGCAATGCTGGCGTCCTGCTCGATCTGGCACTCAGTGGGCAGGCGGAACTTCAGACCTATCGCGAGGAAGGCTTACGGGACTTCCTGTGGCGGCGTCCGGGAAAGCTCGTCCTGTACCGCAACGCCACCACTTTCCACAAAGCTGCGAAATCCGTCAGCGACCCGCAGCGCCAACATGCGCTCTCCCCGTCCGAATGCGCGGAGATCGAACCCGCCTTCGCAGGTCTGCGTGACAAGATCGCGGGCGGTATTTTCTCGCCCGAAGACGAAGTCGCAGACTGCTTCCTGTTCTGCGAAGCCCTGCGCGATGCCCTCGCATCGGCGCCGAATTTTCGGCTCATCCATGGCAACGCCACCCTCACGGCTGCTCCCAAAAACCGCTGCACCGTCCTGCTTGATGGCAAGCCGTTCGAGACCGATCTCGTCGTTCTCGCAGCCGGCATCGCCTCCCGCAAACTGGCCCGCCCCTTAGGGGTCGATCTGCCTCTTTACGGCCTGAAAGGCTATAGTCTGACTACAGGCCCGCGCCCCGGCCTCGTCCCTTCGGTCAGCGTAACGGATTATGATAACCGCGTGGTCTATGCCGGGCTGGGCGACCGCCTGCGGGTTGCCGCGATGGTCGATATCGGCGCGCAGGACACACGCCTAAACCCCAAACGCCTCGGCGAACTCCGCGCGCTCGTGAACGAAACGCTTCCGGGCGCGCTGAGTGAGGGCGACGATATGCCTTGGGCAGGGCTGCGCCCCGCTACCCCCACGGGCGTCCCGATCATCGACCGCACCCGGTATGACAATCTTCTGCTCAATGTCGGACAGGGCGCCCTTGGCTTCACGCTTTCGGTCGGCTCGGCCCTGAGACTGAAAGAGATCGTGGCCGGGTGCGATTCCCGCGCCATCAGTTGAAAAAGGAACAGGCTTTTATGCAGGCCACCCGCCGTACGGTTCTTCTTGGCGGCGTCGCTGCCACCCTGTCCGCTCCGGGATTCAGGGCCCGCGCCGCAGCCCCCCTTCAGGGGCTAAAAGGCCTCGGCCAGCCGGTCGAAATTCTGGAAGACCACTGGGGCGTCCCTCATGTCCGCGCGCAAAGCATCCCCGACGCCTTTTTCGCAGACGGCTATCTGATCGCCCGCGACAGGCTGTGGGAGCTGGATTTCGGCCATCGCCAGTCTCTGGGGCGTCTGGCGGAAGTGTTCGGCCCGACCTTCGTCCCCTCCGACACGGCCAACCGGCTGGTGCTGTTTCGCGGTGATGCCGAGCGCGAACTCGCGGCCTTTCCCCAGCTGACCCAGGACTGCGCCCGCGCCTATGTCGCCGGGATCAATGCGCGCATCGCGGAAGTCATCGCAACACCCGCTCTCCAGCCCCCGGAATTCGGCATTTTCGCCGCCACCCCCCTGCACTGGAATGTGTTGGACCTGATCCGCATCCGCGCCGAAGTTACCGGCAACACCCGCACCGAAATCCGCCGCGCCCGACTGGCCGCTCGTGGAGCACTGGCTTACGACGCCCTCATCACGCCGCTGGAACCCGTCCATGACCTGCGGGTGCCGGACGGTCTGGACACAGCCGCCATCAGCGAAGCCGATCTCGGACTGTTCGGCGTGCTTCAGGCCCCCCTGCCCCGGCACGACATCCGTGCCGCAGCCGATGACGGCACGCGACGACGGAATGAGGGCAGCAATGCCTGGGTCATCGCCCCCTCTCGCACCGCAACCGGCCGTCCCATTCTGGCCAACGACCCGCATCTCTCCTTCGGCGTGCCCGGCCCGCGCCACGTCATTCATCTGACGGCACCGGGGCTGGATGTGATCGGCGGCGGTGGCGCGGGCATGCCCGGCGTCATGCAGGGCCATAACGCGACGATCGCCTTCGGCCGGACGAATTTCCATATCGATCAGGAAGACCTGTTCATCCTGCGCACCAAGGCCGCCGACCCGCTGCTTTATGCCCATCAGGGCGGCTGGAAACGCATGGAACAGGTCGAGACGCGGATAGCAGTCCGTGGCGAGGCCGAGCGTGTGGTGAGCCTGTTCTATTCGGTGCACGGGCCGATCGTCTCACGCGATCCGGCACGTAACCGCGCCACCTCAGTCTCCGCCACATGGCTTGCCCCCGGCGCGAACGGGCTTCTGGCCAATATCGGGATCAATCTGGCCCATGACTGGCCCAGCTTCCGACAAGCCCTGCGCGTCCATACCAGCCCGACCAATTTCACCTATGCCGACACCAGCGGCAATATAGGCTGGCAGGCCGCAGGCGGTCTGCCCCGTCGCGCGCCGGGACATGACGGGCTGATGCCCGCACCGGGAGACGGGCGATACGACTGGCAGGGTCTTCAGCCGCTCGAAGCCCTGCCCAGCAGCTTCAATCCCGCCCGCGGCTGGTTCGGAACATCCAATGAGATGAACCTGCCCACCGACTATCCGGTCGAGGAACGGCGCGTCAGTTTCGAATGGCGCGACGGCTTCCGCCACGAACGCGTGGCTCAGGTGCTGGATGCCACGCCGCGTGCGACCCTTGCCGACAGCGTAGCCCTGCAACACGACACGTTCTCTGTGCTGGCGCTGCAAATGGTCCGGCTCCTACCCGACGTCCCGCCCGACCTTGCCGCAGAGGCCGCAGTGCTCAAAGCATGGAACGGTCGTGTGGATGCGTCGAGTGCAGCCGCCGCGCTGTATGAAGTCTGGTGGACCCGGCTCGAACGTGCCCTGCACGCGCTCATCATCCCGGCCGCCCTGCACGACCTGCTGCCGGGGCCGGTGAACGCCACGGTTCAACTCTCCCTGTTCCAGTCCCCCGACGCCCGCTTTGGCGCAGATCCGGTGAGCGCACGGAACAGGATGCTCGTCGAACAGTTCCGGGAAGCCGTTCAGGAGTTGCGGAAGCGCCTCGGCCCGCTTCCCGCCGCATGGCGTTGGGGCGCGCTTCATACCATCACGCTGCGTCACCCGCTCGCGTCCGTCCCGGCCATCGCCGCAGCTTTCCCCACGGTCGGCGGTCCTTCCGCCCGGAGTGGCGGGGACCCCTATACCGTCATGGCCCGCTGGTACAGCCCCCAGACCGGCGGGACCGACGCCTATGCCACGACCGGAGGCGCCAGCTATCTGATGGTGTGTGACGTCGGCGACTGGGACCGCTCGCTCTATCTCAACTTCCCTGGTCAGTCCGCCGATCCGAAATCGCCGCATTACGCCGATTTCCTGCCTGTCTGGCTGCGTGGGGCCATGCAGCCGCTGTCTTTCAGCACCCGCAATGTCGATGCGGCCACTGTCCGACGTATGACACTTCGACCGGAGGATCGGCCATGAGCAACTGGCATATTCGCAACCTCGCACTGATCGCCCTCGCGGCCCTGTCTTCAGCCGCACAGGCGCAGACACGTGTCCAGACGCCCACCGAGACCACCCATGCGCTGGATCATGTTCTGACGCAGGGTGAAGTCCGTTCGCTGGCCGCCATCGCCGCCGTCCGTCTGCGCCATGGTCAGGTTGCTTACAGCTATTATGGCGGCTTTGCGCGACAGAGCCCGGACGGAACGGTGCCCGTCGGGCCACAGACACTCTTTCGCATCGCTTCGATTTCAAAGGTCGTCACGACGATCGGGCTGATGGAACTGGTCGAACAGGGCAAGATCAACCTCGATCATGATGCCTCCGACTATCTGGGCTTCCGGCTTCGCAATCCGGATTTCCCCCAGACACCGATCACAGTGCGGATGCTGCTCAACCACACGTCCAGCATTCGCGACGGTGACAGCTACACACTCCCTCCCGGGCACCGCATCAGCGAAGTTTTCGACGCAGCCCACAAACCCGGCGATGCCAGCTATCATTTCGCCCATGGCGACGGACACGCGCCTGGCACATGGTTTGCATACTGCAATCTCTGCTATGGCCTTGTCGGCACGATCATGGAGCGTGTCAGCGGCGAGCGCTTTGACCGTTACCAACAGGCGCATGTGCTTGATCCGCTCGGGATTGATGGCGGCTATAACCGCGCCACCCTCACCCATCCCGAACGTCTGGCCACGCTCTACAGCCACCAGCCCACAGGATGGAATGCCGAGACAGACACCCTGCCGCTGGTGCAGGTTTGGGATCCTGTCGCACTCGCCCAATACAAGCCCGGAACCAATGGCACGCTGTTTGCCCCTCAGGGCGGCCTGCGGATTTCCATGGAGGGGCTGACCCGGCTGGCCCGCTTCATGCTCGGCCACGGCACGCTGGACGGCAGGACGCTGCTTTCGGCCCACAGCGTCGCCCTGATGCAGACACCGACATGGCAGTATGACGGACAGAACGGCGACTGCCCCTACCCGATCACCAGCTACGGCCTGAGCATGGCGCGCCTGACGGGAGCACGGGATTCTTCGGGCCGCGAAACCCGACCCTATAAAGGCTATTCCGGCGATCTGGCCGGCCATCTCGGGGATGCCTATTCGCTGCATTCAGGCTTCTGGTACGACCCCGCAACCGGCGATGGCTTCCTGTTCGCCGCAGATGGCTTCCCCGACGCCGGGCAGGAACGTCCGGGCACCTATTCATCATTCACCCGTGTCGAGGAAGAGATCTTCACCGCCCTCGCCGGAGCCGGGAAAGACATTCCATGACCCTTCGCCTGTCCCTATTCGCCGCCTCGGCGCTCCTCGCCGCCACAGTCTCTGGCGCAAACGCCGCTCCCACGCAGGACAAAACCCAACTGGGTGCCCTTCTGGCCATGCCCTATGCCAACGGCCTGACCGGGGCTGCGAAATCGGCGCGTCTGGCCTGGGTCGAACGTCGGGACGGCGTCCGCAATATTCTGGTTTCGGACGGAGGCGCTGCCCCCCGCAAGATCACGGCCTACACGCAGGATGACGGGACCGATCTGTGGGGCCTCGCTCTCAGCCCGGACGGACGGACACTGGCCTTCGTCGAAGGCGGCGATGCGGAATATCCCAACGACCACGCCCCCAATGCCGGCAACGCCGCTGTCCCGGGCAAGGAAACCGTGCGCGTCCTCCTGCCCGATGGCCGGACCATCACCGCCGGAGAAGGACACAGCCCCGTCTTTTCCCCGGACGGACGCCTGCTTGCCTTCAGGCGCGGCGGTGCCCTTCTGGTCGGACAGCCGGGCCAGACGCCGCGTGTGGTCATGACCACGCCGGGCGACATCACCGCCCTGCGCTGGTCCCCGGACAGCCGCCGCCTCGCGCTCGAAATCGACCGGGGCTCCCACAGCCTGATCGCGCTCTGGGACGCCAGAAACAGCAGCGCCGCACCCGTGTTCCTGCCCGCCGCACTGGGCCACGATCAGGACGCGACCTTCTCGCCAGACGGACGCGCTATCGCCTTCGTCCGGGCCTATCAGCCGCTTCTGACGGCCGAACGCGGCAAGGGACATTTCTGGTCCCTTCAGGTCTATGACACCGCCTCCGACGCAGAGCATACACTCTGGACCGCACCGGAAGGCACCGGGAACCGCTTCTGGGCGCCCGAAGGCATGGACCTGACATGGACCCGCAACGGACAGCTCCTGTTCCCGTGGGAAGGCAGCGGCTGGCTCCGCCTCTGCGCTCTCAACGTCACTGCACCGGCCTCAACACCACACTGCCTGACGCCGGATCAGGCCGAAATCGCGTCATACCGTCTATCAGCGGATGGAACCCGCCTGCTCTACACGGCCAATATCGGCGATCCGGATCACTGGCGCGCCTGGTCCCAGCCCCTCGATAACACCCAGCCCGTAGCCCTCAGCGCACCGGGCGAACAGGTCATGGATCTCACACTGGCGGGACCGGCCATCGCCATGATGGCCACCAGCGCAGACCAGACCGCCCACCCGGTTGTGCTTAAGGGCAACGTCCGACACGTTCCCGTGACGCCCGCCGTCCCAGACGGCTTCACATTCACAACGCCCCAAATCGTCCATTTCCGCAGCGAGGACGGCCGCGACATTCACGGACAACTGTTCCTGCCGCCCGCCGGAACACCCGGCCCGCATACGGCGCTGGTCTTCGTGCATGGCGGCCCCCACCGCCAGATGCTCCCGGCCTTCAATCCGATGGGCTATTATTCCAATGCCTACGCCATGAACCAGTTTCTGGCATCGCGCGGGTATGTCGTGCTGGCCGTTAATTACCGCAGCGGCACTGGCTACGGCGTAGACTTCCGGACCGCCCCCGGAATCGGCCGTGCCGGTGCGAGCGAATACAAAGACGTTCGCGCAGCCGGACTGTTCCTGCGCAGCCGCTCAGATGTGGCCCCGGGCAAAATCGGCATTTGGGGCGGAAGCTGGGGTGGTTATCTGACCGCTCTGGCTCTGGCCCGCAACAGCGACCTGTTCGTCGCCGGAGCCGATTTTCACGGCGTCCATGACATGACGGAGCCAGATCATTCCGGTCTCTCCCCCGAAGAAAAACAGCGGGAAAAGAACAGCGAATGGCGCTCCTCCCCGATCGCCGACATCGCCCATTGGCGCTCGCCCGTTCTGCTGATCCACGGGGATGACGACTTCAACGTCGAATTCGAACAATCCGTCCTGCTGGCGCGCATGCTCGTAGAGCGGAACATTCCGTTCGAAGATCACGTCTTCCCCGGCGAACGCCATGCTTTCCTGCGGACACAGGACTGGCTGCAGGCCTATCTGTGGACGCTGCATTTCTTTGATACAAAGCTTCCAACCATACAGTCTCATTGATCTTCTATCGGATCTGCCAACGGAAAAAATATCCTGAAATGGCAGATCCTCCCGGAAAACGGGCCATCATTTCCCCTGTCGCCCTCCAAATATTGCCTTCATGAAACGTCAGGGGATGGCGCGTACATAACTTCGGGTTATATGGCGCGCGCAGTTTCGACATCGACGCCTGCGTGACCGGCAGGCATATTAATTCGAAACCGAAACATCACCGCCCACTGGCGCTTATCGAAGGAACGAGGGTATGACCGCCAGACTGTCCCTGAAGTCTTATTTCCTGTCTTTTGCGGCCCTGTCATCGGGCGCAACATTCCTCATGCAGCAGCAGGCTTACGCTGCCGCAACAGTCTCCAAGCCTGCGGATACCAAGCACGCATCTTTGCAGCCTTCGAAACCCACCGCAAATCACAAAAAGACACAAAAACAGACTGACTCCAACCGGGAAGTCATTACTGTTACGGGCAGTCACATCGCGAACTCGCACATCAAATCCCCGACCCCCATAAGCTCCCTCAACCAGCAGGAAATCCTGAACCAGGCGCCGAGCAACAACCTCGCCGATCTGATCAACCAGATGCCGCAGTTCGCAGGCAGCCAGACGCCCCAGAACTCTGCCTACTCCCTCAGTGACGGCACAGCCGGCATCAACGCGCTCAACCTGCGCAACCTCGGCCCCGTCCGCTCCCTCGTGCTGATGGACGGCCGACGGATCACGCCTTCCGCCATCACCGGCATCGTCGACATCAACACAATCCCCCAGCAGCTGGTCAAACGCGTGGACGTCGTGACGGGGGGTGCGTCCGCGCAGTACGGCTCCGATGCCGTTGCAGGTGTCACAAACTTCGTACTCGACAAAACCTATACGGGCCTGAAAGTCAGCGCGGATTCCGGCATTTCAGATTATGGCGACGGTGAGAACGAACACGCTGCCATTGCCGGTGGCTTCGGCTTCGCGCATGGCAAGGGCCACGTCCTGCTCAGCGGCGACATCGCCCATCAGGACGGCATTTTCCACGTATCCCGCAGTTGGAACGTGAACGGCAGCCGCATCGTCGCCAACCCCGACTATGTCGCAGGAAACGGCCAACCCTATTACCTCCGCGTCGGTAATGCAGGCACCAACAACGTCATGCCCGGCGGCATCATCAACGCCTCCACGGGCGGCGTGGCCAACTCCCTGCGCGGGATCTATTTCGGCCCCGGTGGCAGCGTCAATCACTACAACTACGGCTCGTTCTCAACGTCCAGCGTCTCGGTCGGCGGCGACCAGAACCTTGCCAACAACAACAAGAACATCGGCCTGGAGCCCCAGAGCGACCGCAAAAACCTCTTCGGACGTCTGAGCTATGACGTCGCGCCCTGGATGACCCTGTATGCGGAAGGCGCCTATAATGAGAGCGAATACGTCTACAATTCCGGACCCCAGTATATCAGTTCGGTGTCCCTGAAAGGGACCAACCCCTATCTTGTCGATGCGCTCGGCGCGGCAGCATTGCAGAACGTCTCGAACGTCACCGTCGGCACGACCGCGCTCGACATGCCGTATCGCCGGACCGATAACACACGCAACGTCCAGCGCTACACCTTCGGCGGCGAAGGCAATTTCGAGATGTTCGGCAAACGCGCGTCGTGGAGCGCTTACGGACAGTATGGCGTCACCCATACGCACGAGCAGATCTATAACGTCATGAACACGGCGAAAATCGCCAATGCGACCGATGCCGTGCGCAACTCCGCCGGACAGATTGTCTGCCGCTCGTCCCTGACCAATCCGGGCAATGGCTGCTCCCCCATCGACTGGCTGGGAACGGGCGTCATGTCTCCCGCATCCATCGGTTACGTCCTTGACGCCCCATGGCGGAACCAGCGGTTTCAGGAAATCGTTTCGGGCGTGAACCTCTCCACGATCCCGTTCGCAACATGGGCGGGCGACGTGAACGTGGCCGTCGGCGGCGAATATCGTGACGAACGCTCTTCGGGATATGTGCCGACCGAATACCAGTCCGGCTGGTCCGTCGGGAATTACCGCCCGACATTCGGCCATTACAGCGTAAAGGAAGCCTATCTCGAAACCGCCGTTCCACTCGCGAAAGGCCTGTCCTTCAACGGCGCCGTCCGCGGCACGGACTATTCGACCTCCGGCTATGTCACGACATGGAAGATCGGCGGCACCTGGCAGCCCATCAGAGACGTCCTGTTCCGCGCCACGCAATCCCACGACATCCGCGCGCCCAACATCAACGAACTCTACAATGCCGGAACATCTCAGACGACGACCGTGCTCAATCCGGAAACGGGCCTGACGAACACCGTTCTCGCCACCACGACCGGCAACACGAGACTGCGCCCCGAGACGGCCAATACGACCGTCGTCGGCGCTGTCATCACACCGCGATACGTGCCCGGTATGGCCATCTCGGTCGACTGGTTCCACACCAAGATCAAGAACGCGATCCAGCAGTTCTATCCGCAGTCCATCATTAACGAATGTTATTCGGGCTACACCACGTTCTGCTCGGCCATCCGCCCCGACCCGACAGGCACGCGCGATCTCCTGATCAACGCCTCACCCTTCAACTTCGCCAAACTCGAAACCAGCGGCATCGACATCGACGCGTCCTACACCTTCCCGCTCCGCCGCCTGCTTCGCGACGCCGATGGCAAGATCACCATCCACGGTCAGGCCACGAACTACCTGAAATATGTCTCGGACTCCGGCGTGGGCTACACGGTCGACACATCCGGCGACATCTCGTCCGGCCCGCCGCGCTGGATCTATCGTTTCTCAGCCACCTACAGCACAGACCGCTACAGCCTCACGGCCATCGCGCACGGCATCAGCGCAGGCAATTATTCCAACAGCTACATCCAGTGCTCCGGAACATGCCCTGCGTATAACGCCAACTACCCCACGATCAACAACAACCGCGTTACGGGCATTTTCTACTTCGACATGAACGCGACCTACAATCTGCCGGTCGAGAAAATCGGCAAGATGCAGATCTTCCTGACCGTCACCAACCTCGCCAACACGTCCCCGATCCTGCTGCCGGAAGGCGGGCTCGAAGCCGACGAAACCTACAGCAACCTGCTGGGCCGAGCCTATCGCGGCGGTATCCGCATGGAGTTCTGAGCCGGGCTCTCCAGACCTGATCTACCCACGAGGCTGCCTGCCCGACCTGCGGGGGCAGCCTCTGTCTTTTCAGCCTTCAATCCATCTTCAGTCAGGGCCTTCATGCATCAGATTTCCAACCACGCTCCGCACCGTTTGCCCCGGCTCTTTCACAAGCTGTTCTCCCGCGCCACTGCCGGACTGCCTGTCCTCCTGAGTGCCTGCGCCGTCCAGAGCACTCAGCCCCCTCTCGGACCGCACGCCCTTGCGAAGCGACTCGCTCCCATCCTGCAATCCTCGCAGGATCAGGGCGTCCGATGGGGCATCGTCATTGCCACCCAGGACGGAAAAATCCTGTTCTCCCGCAACCCCAGCGGACGCTTCATCCCGGCCTCGAACACCAAACTGTTCACCACAGCCGCCGCCATGGCCGAGCTTGCAGAACTGGACCATGCGGCAGCCGCACACCCCACGACGCTCCTGCTCGGCCGCCGCCAACACGGAGCACCGGACCTCATCCTGCGCGGCTCGGGCGATGCCGTCATGTCTGATGACGCGGCCTGCAAAACCGACTGCCTGAAGACACTGGCGGATACCGTCTCCGCGAAGGGCCTCAGACATATCCACGCCATCATCGCGGATGATCGGCTTTTTACGGACGAACGCTGGGGCGACGGATGGAGCTGGAACAACCTCCCAACCCAGTGGGGCACCGCTGTCTCGGCCCTGACGCTGAACGACAACACCGCTGAACTGACTGTCCAGCCCGGATCCCGCCCCGGCGACCGCCCGACTGCTCACTGGTCGACACCCGACGAAGGCCTGTTCCTGCTCAATCAGGCACTAACTGTTCCGGACGGCAAACCTGAGCTGAGTTTTGAGAAGAGGCCCGGCGAAAACCGTGTCGTCCTGACCGGCACGCTCCCGCTCACTGCTCCCGCCCAGACGCTGAAAATCGGTCTGGACGACCCGACCCTCTCAACCGCCCGTCACTTCAAATCCCTGCTGCATGACGCAGGCATCCGGGTGCAGACGATGCAGGTCCGACACCGTCTGACGAAAACCACCCCTGATACGCCCACCCCAGACGCAAGCATCCTCGCCACCCTGCCCGCCCCGGATCTGAAAGACGACATCCGTCACCTGCTCAAAGTCAGCCAGAACCTCCATGCCGAGCTTCTGCTGCGCCGTCTGGCGCTCGTGCATGGAAACGGTTCGGTCGCGGACGGCCTCGCAGAACGCAGCCGGGTGCTGGCCGCGCTGGGCCTGTATGCCGCAGGCGTCGCGCTTTATGACGGCTCGGGAATGTCCCCCTACAACCGCGTCACACCCCAGAGTGTCATTCAACTCCTGCGTCTCGCGGAGCTTCAGCCCTGGGGCGCAGACTGGCGCGACGACCTTCCTCTTGCAGCGCAGGACGGAACGCTGGCACACCGCTTCATCGGCACCCCCGTCGCGGACCACCTGCATGCAAAAACCGGCACACTTGCCGCCACGCATTCGCTCTCCGGCTATCTTCGGACCACGCACGGCCAGACACTCCTGATCGCCATTTTCGCAAACGATATCCCGGACGACCTGCCACATCCGACCAAAATCATGGATGATCTCGTCACCGCCGTCGCCAAAGCCGAATAGCGGAAGACCCGGAGCCCGTCTCACATGCCTCACCCTGCTTCCGCAACAGCCACACCAAAAACGCCCCTCAGCCGCCGCACCTTCATGGGCCTGTGCGCGGGAACTGCGGCCACATCATGGGCAACCGCTTCGGGGCTGGCCGCCGGATGCCTCTCCCCTGCCAAAGTCCGAACCGGCTACGACGTTCTCGAAGCCGACCACTATCAGGCCCTCAAAGGCCGAAAACTGGGCCTGATCGCCAACCCCACAAGCGTGGACCGCCATCTGCGCCATATCGCGGACCGTCTGCACGCCGCCCCGGGCGTCAACCTGAAAGCCATTTTCGGACCGGAACACGGATTTCGCGGATCGGCGCAGGCGGGTCATGCCGAAACAAAAAGCATCGACCCCCGCACGGGCATCCCCGTCTATGACATGTACACGCTCTCCGGCCCGAAGCTGGATGCGCTCCTGAAATCGGCGGATATCGACCTTCTCGTCTTCGACATTCAGGATATCGGCGCCCGGTTCTACACCTATATCTGGTCCATGTTCGACGCCCTCGCCGCCTGCGCCCGCTGCGGCATCGCGTTCATGGTGCTGGACAGACCCAACCCCATCACGGGCGTGCACCCTAGCGGCCCCACCCTCGACCCGGCCTTTTCTTCATTCGTGGGCAGGGTTCCGCTTCTTCTGCGACACGGCATGACCGTGGGCGAACTCGCACGACTCTTTAACAGCCAGTTCGTGCCCCAACAGGCAGGGCGCCCCGCCCAACTCAGCGTCATCCCCATGACCGGCTGGCGGCGGGATCTGTATCTGGACGAAACCGACCTCGTCTGGGTGCCTCCAAGCCCCAACATGCCCGACATCACCACAGCCCTCGCCTATCCGGGGACCTGCCTGTTCGAAGGCACAACCCTCTCTGTCGGCCGCGGGACGGCATCGCCCTTCCTCACACTCGGCGCGCCCGATCTGGACGCGACCCGTTGGGTGGACAGCCTCAACGACGCCGCCCTGCCGGGATGCCTGTTCCGCGAAGACTGGTTCACACCCACCGCAGACGTCGCGAAAGAGCAGCTATGCCACGGGCTTCAGCTCGCCATCACGGAGCGCAGATCCTTCGATCCATTGCTGACAGGCGTAACCCTGCTTCAGAGCGCCCTCAAAATATCCGACCGCCCGATC
This sequence comes from Gluconobacter sp. Dm-44, assembly GCF_018256175.1. NCBI lineage: Bacteria > Pseudomonadati > Pseudomonadota > Alphaproteobacteria > Acetobacterales > Acetobacteraceae > Gluconobacter > Gluconobacter sp. Dm-44. Next base: position 56,782 of record NZ_JAERLZ010000005.1, read on the forward strand.
TGGAGAAAATTCGGCGCAACCTTTGACATTCTCGCCGGCAGCAGCACCCTCCGCCAGCAGCTTTCCCAAAACCTGTCAGTCACCGAAATCATGGCAGGCTGGAAACCTGAGGAAGCGGCCTTCACTCAGAAACGCCGCCCTTTCCTGCTCTACTAAAACTATAGGGTTTCTCATTTTTCAGATTCAGGCAGTGTTGATCTGAGGTAAAAATCTGCTTCAGTCTTGGAAAAGACCTTAAACTGCTCATCACACGCGATCGATAGTCACCTATGTCCAATGATTTGTAAGAAATAAAATCCAACCGGCCGCCATGAGCATACAGGCCACAGAGATGGGTGCTCCGACACGCGAAAAAGTTGCAAAAGAAATTTTTACACCGCAACGAGCTGCCTGTTCGACAACGATAATACCAGCAAGACTACCGAAAATTATCAGGTTACTAAAGAACCCTGTTCCCAGCGCCAGGGCTGCCCCTATAGCATTGACATTTGTACCCGGACTTAAAAATGGGACCAGCAACATAACAGTCGGATTATTCCCGATAATGTTGCTCAAGGTTGCGCTTGTTAAGAACAGGGACAAAGGATTGTTTAAATCAATTCCATACCTATGAAGATCATGCAAAATATTTTGAGGCAAACCTGTCTTCGACAGGGCCGCATTCACGATGAATAGGCCGGATATCAGCAACAAAAGATTTGCATCCACTCGCCGCAAAACATCGCTTGATGATATTTTTCGATTTAACAATAGAATTGCGGCGGCTGTCAGTGCCACCAGTTCTTTTGGCCAGACATCCAGAACAAATGCAATAATGACAGCAATGGTGATAAAAATTGCCTTACAGGTTTCAGGAATATTCAAGGAATTTGGGGTTGTTTTGTCCGTATCTTCCCCTCCCCAAACCCTTGCATGCTCTAAAGTCCATTTGCCACGATACATCCAGGCCACAATGCCCCATACAATTGGAAGGGATAACAAGGCCGGTATTCCAGTTACGGATAAGAAGCCTGTAAATGAAATCCCCAATTCCTGGGCCGCAATCATATTCTGGGGACTTCCAATTAAAGTCCCGGCTGATCCGGTGTTGGCTGCAAAGCAGAAAGCCAGCAGAAACGGAACCGGATTAAGACCACGCGCCAGGGTAACGGATACCAGAAGAGGGGTCATGGCGACGACCACGACGTCATTCGTCAGCAGGGCAGAAAGACAGCCAGACACAGCAACGAAAACGGCTAGAAGCGTTACTGGCCCAACAGAAAGCGTTGCAACTTTGCGTGCCGCCCATTCATAAAAGCCTGATTCAGCAAATGCGCCCGAAACGACCATCAGGCCGAACAGCATTCCGATCGTTCGATAGTCGACTGCTACCCATGCAGCCTTGGCCCCGATGCTGCCAACGGCCATCATCGCCATGGCACCAATCATGGCCGCGCCGGTGCGATCGACTTTGAAGCCGGGCAACTTGCCCAGCCCCATCGCCAGATAAACCATCAGAAAAATAAAAAGTGTTATATTCATAAACTATACCAGCCCAGACATCGGAAACATCAAAACTCAATTTTGAAGACCACTCCTGAGCAGCCGATTAAATGTTTTCTTTTTTTGCCTGATGATATTCTTTTCTGATTTCCTCAATATCAACGGTCGGTTCAGGAAAACGCAGGTCCATATCCTGAAGAGTTTTCCAGATGATATTGGACACGGCGAGGTTCCTGAACCATTTGTTATTCGACGGAATAATGTACCAAGGTGCATGTTTTGTAGAACATTTTTCCATCATGTCCTGATAGGCGGCAGTATACTTATCCCAATATTCCCGTTCCTTATAATCAGCATCGCTGATTTTCCACTGCCGGGCCGGGTCGTCCAGACGTTGACGAAAGCGTTCCAGCTGCTCTTCCGGCGTAATATACAAGAAGAACTTCAGAATGGTCACATTGTTCGCAACCAGCATTTTTTCAAAGTCATTGATAAGATCGTATCGATTTGACCAGATTTTTTTGGGAACCAGATCATGTACTCTCGTCACAAGAACATCTTCGTAATGCGATCTGTTAAAGACACTGACCTGTCCGCGAGCAGGTGTATGGGGATGAACGCGCCATAGAAAGTCGTGAAGCTTTTCTTCTTCCGTTGGCTGTTTAAAACCATGCACGGATGTTCCCTGAGGGTTCATCGCTTTCATGACGTGCCAGCAGGTTCCGTCTTTTCCGGCAGCATCAATGCCCTGAAGAACAATCAAAAGAGCATGTTTCTTTTCAGCGTATAATTTTTGCTGATACGCACTGACAAGTGCCTGATGTTCTTCAATATCCTTATCGGCGTCATGCTCTGTTTTGTAATGCGCGTGATATGATGCGTTGACATCCTTAAGACGAACTTCAGTTTTCGGCTTAACGGTCAATTTACGACGTAAATCCATAGCAATAATCCTTATTCGAAATCAAAAATTAGCTGTGAGCAATCGGCTGAACCAGTTTCAGGCTATTCTTTTCACGACGCTTTATTTGAGAATTGGAAATAATCTTGACGGCATCGATAATGACCATCCAGATCAAGGCATAGGCCCAAACAACACCAATCATGATCCAGGGTAGTGCAGGAACGAGAATGCCGAAGACGCACAGCAGCACAGCCACGATCTGCGTTCCAACAACCGCAAGAAAGAGCGGACGGCTGGGATAAGGACGCCGAAAGATCGTATTGCGGGTGCGCACAACGAATAGAAGCAGGTGGCCGCCAGCAGCAAGTTGCAGGAAAATCATTGTCTGAAGATGAGCGGTTGTAAGCGGAACAATGTCCATCAGCCAGGGCGTATGCATCCAGCCGACGCCGAGAAGAAGAAGTCCAAAACTTTCGGCCAGAGACGCAATACCCATGATGGAAGAGAACGAAATAATACGGTGCATGTTCCACCGCACCGGTTCGGGCGACGTCACGACGTTGTCGTAAGCGATTGTCATGATCGGAATATCGTCCAGCAGCGCCAGAACGACGATCATGATCGCGGTCAGAGGCTGGAAACCGAAAACGAGATATGCGGCGACGACAAGGAACATGATATCGATCGTCATTGCGATACGATAATAAATATATGACGTGATACGCTCGAAGATCGCTCGCGCTTCCACGATCGCATTCACGATTGTTGATAGTCCCGGAGCCGTCAGGACCAAGGCCGCTGCAGAACGGGCTGCATCTGTTGCCCCGCTGACAGCGACCCCGCAATCAGCCTGTTTGAGAGCAGGAGCGTCGTTAACGCCGTCACCTGTCATGGCGACGATATGGCCCAGTTCCTGTAAGGCTTTGACAATTTCAAACTTATGCTCGGGAAAGACGCGCCCAAATCCATCCGCGACTTCAACGGCGCGTGCCGCATCAACCGGAATTTTGTTTGGATTCATATCTGCTGAGAAGATGTCGCTCGCCTTGAGCAGATGCTCGCCCAGTCCCAACTGATGGGCGATTTCAGAGCCGATCGCGACGTCGTCGCCTGTCACCATTTTTACGGACAACCCAAGCTTTTTCGCCTGTGCGATCGTTGCTGCCGCATCCGGGCGCGGCGGATCCAGCATGGGCAGAAGCCCCAGCAAGGTCCAGGTCGCCCCATCATCCTGAGAAACCGCCACACCCAGAGATCTGGTGCCATGACTGGCCAGTTCGGAAACTTTACCGAAATATTCGGCCGTCGGAGTGTTATCATTCGCGCCAGTCGGCTCTTCTTTCATTCCGCACAGCGTCGCGATAACCTGTGGGGCGCCCTTGGCATATCGGATTTTATGCCCGGCAGCGTCCTGCACAATGCCGACGGTCTTCTTATTGACAGGATCGAACGGAATAAAATCCACAGGCTTGTAAGAGCCCAGCGGATTATTGTCAGGAAGCGCCTTGAGAACAGCAAGATCAATGGCGTCCGTGCTTTCTTTCTGGGTCGCCAAAGCGGCGGCAATAACGAGATCGTCTGCTTTGGCGGTTCCAAATGGGATCGGAGCTTGCAGTGTCAGCTTGTTTTGAGTGAGTGTTCCGGTCTTGTCCGAGCACAGCACGTCAACACCTGCCAGTTCTTCAATGGCTGACAGACGTGACACGATGGCTTTCTGTCGCGAAAGTGCCAGTGCTCCGAGCGCCATCGTTACAGACATCACCGCCGGCATGGCCACTGGTACAGAGGCGACAAGAAGAACCAGCACAAACTGTGCGATCCCGCCGGCTTCGCTCCAATGCCAGACACCATGATAAGCCAGATCGTGCCAGAGTTGCGCTCCGACCAACACGACGGCGAGCGCTGCCGCAAGAATGATCAGAAAGTCTCCAATCCGCAGAACAGCCTGCTCTGCATGTGACTTGCTTCCAGCGGACGCGACCAGCTTTGCGGTACGGCCAAAAAAAGTATTATTCCCTGTTGCAACAGCCACACCGATCATGGAGCCCTGGCGCGCAATCGACCCGGAATAGGCTCCATCACCAATTTTCTTTGAAACCGGCAAAGACTCGCCCGTCAAAGCAGCCTGATCAACAGACAGATATTTTCCATCAATGAGCAGCAGGTCGGCAGGAACGATTTCTCCCGCAGCAACCGTTACAACATCTCCCGGCACAAGCTCAGTTGCATCGATGGAGGCCCACACACCGTCGCGACATACAGAGGCCTTGAGAGCCAGGCCTTTTTTGAGGGCGGCCAGCGCATTGGCTGCTTTATTATCCTGCCAGAAGCCGATGGCTGCGTTATAAAGGAGCAAGCCCGCGATAACAAAAAAATCTGGCCAATCTGCACGCAGAAACGAAATAACTGCTGCAATCTCGATCATCCAGGGAATTGGTCCCCAGAAATAGCCCAATAGCTTTTTCCAGCGACTTTCTTCATGCGCCTGAATGGCATTTGGGCCATCTTTGGCGAGACGGTCTTTAGCTTCTAATGATGTCAGGCCTTTAGAAGATGTTTTCAGCTCTGAGAGTTTCGCTGCAATTGCTGCCGCATCCAGGGTCGTTGAACTGCCAGTCTGATTTTTAATTTGTGCCTGAGGGGGCTTTGTAGAGGGAGAAGAATCTGCAGTTTCCAAAGGAGGAGATGACATAACAAACTCCAAAAATATAAATGAATTTACTCTGAAATAATCAAAACATATTTTAATGAAGGAGAATCATTCGTTAAAATGCAGGAAAATTTATTGCAATGATAAAAATAAATTTTTATCGCTATGGAACTTTTATTTTATAAGTATTTCTAAAACCAACCATGTCGATATTTCTGACGAAGATTTATTTGAATTACTTAAGAAATGATAAATTTTTAGATTTTCTCTGAACTGAGATGAGGACATTTCCGCACTTGGGCTTCCATAAGCCATTGACGTTCAATCTTCATAGAACTGACGCATCTCTCTGGACATCGATCCAGATACACGTTCTCCTGCCTGAACGACGCGCCCGCATAGGGCGTTCATGCGTTATGGCCGTCAACAGACGGTAATATCTCAACGTGGATGCAAGGAACTCTGAAGCAATGGCCCATCTCAGTCCCCTGGCCGGAAAAACACTTTCCTCTTCCCAGCTCACCGACATTCCCGCCCTGATCGCAGCCTATTATGATCGCAAACCCGATCCTGCGGTCTCCACGCAGCGGGTGTCTTTCGGAACATCGGGCCATCGCGGTTCCTCGCTCCATACCAGTTTCAACGAAAACCATATCCTCGCCATCTGCGAGGCCATCTGTCGCCATCGCAAGGCCGAAGGAATTGATGGGCCGCTCTTTATTGGCATGGACAGCCACGCGCTCTCTGGTCCGGCACAGAAATCCGCCATTGAGGTATTTGCAGCTCATGGCATTGACGTGCGGATCGACGAACATGACGGCTATACGCCGACGCCTGTCATTTCCCATGCCATCCTGACCTACAACAAGGGCCGCACCACGGGCCTTGCCGATGGCGTGGTCATCACGCCGTCGCATAATCCTCCGGCCGATGGTGGCTTCAAGTATAACCCGACCAATGGCGGCCCCGCAGATACCGCCATCACCAAAGCCATTCAGGACATGGCCAATGACTTTCTCGCCAACGGCCTGAAAGACGTCAAACGCCTGCCCTATGAACAGGCACGGCAGGAAGCCTGCATCAAGGGCTACGATTTCATCACGCCTTATGTGAACGATCTGGATTCCGTCATCGACATGAAGGCCATTCGGGACGCTGGCGTGAAAATCGGCATTGACCCGCTGGGCGGCGCAGCCGTCGCGTACTGGAAGCCCATCATCGACCGCTACGGCCTCGACGCCACCGTCGTCAGCGACGTGGTGGACCCGACCTTCTCTTTCATGACTGCCGACTGGGACGGGCAGATCCGTATGGACTGCTCCTCCCCCTATGCCATGGCACGTCTGATCGAAATGGGAGACCGCTTCGACGTTGCTTTCGCCAATGACACCGATGCCGACCGCCACGGCATCGTCGCCATGCCCGATGGCCTGATGAACCCCAATCATTATCTTGCCGTGGCGATTTCCTATCTGTTCCAGAACCGCCCGGACTGGAGCCCGGAACTTGGCGTGGGCAAGACGCTCGTCAGCAGTGGCTTGATCGACCGCGTGGCAGCCGAAATGGGACGCAAACTGGTGGAAGTGCCGGTCGGCCTGAAGTGGTTTGTGCCCGGTCTGATGGATGGATCGCTGGGTTTTGGCGGTGAAGAAAGCGCAGGCGCCACGTTCCTGCGGCGCGACGGCTCCGTCTGGACCACGGACAAAGACGGTCTCATTCTGGGCCTTCTGGCGGCTGAAATTACAGCCAAGACCGGCAAGAACCCCAGCGCCCATTATCATGAAATCATCGCCCGTCTTGGCACACCCTATTACGAGCGCATTGACGCAGCGGCAAACCCGGAACAGAAAGCAAAGCTCAGCAAACTCACGCCTGAACAGTTCCCACTGGAGACGCTGGCCGGTGACAAAATCATCAGCAAACTAACCCGCGCACCGGGTAATGACGCACCGATCGGCGGACTGAAAGTTGTTACCGAAAACGGCTGGTTCGCCGCACGCCCGTCCGGCACGGAGGATGTTTACAAGATCTACGCGGAAAGCTTTGTCAGCCCGGAACACCTGCGCGCCATTCAGCAGGAAGCACAGGACGCCATTTCAAAAGTCTTCGCTGCCTGAACCGTATTGCCCCCGGAGCGTACTCCGGGGGCAATCGGAAAACTAGAACGTCAGTTATAAACCAGTTCAAAATAAATACTGCGGCCGTAATCTTCTTTCGCTTCCAGCCGATTGAGGTGCTCTCCGTAATACATCCGCGTATGCGAACCCGCCAGATTATAGACTTCGTATTTCAGGCGAAGATTATCGGTAATATCGTTCCAGGCGCCAAGATCCAGACTGGGTTGGGAGCCGTAACCATACATCTGGGTCGGGTCGTCATTGAGACCTTCAAGATATTTCGCAGAATATGAAAAGGCTGCTTTGACTGCACCACGGATCTGCGGGATGTGCCATGTCACGCTCCCGTTAAAGACATAGGAGGGCTGCTCGGTCAGTTGCTTCAGCTTGTATGAGACGTTGACACCTTGATAGGTCATCCGACCGCGCATCCAGGTTCCACTGGCATTGATGTCGAAGGATTGCCTCCATGGGCCCTGAATGCTGCGATCAACAACAGAAACCTCTACCCCCATCAGTGATGAGTTATTGGCATTGCGCGGCTGCGTGACATAGGTCAGTTCATCATTGATCAATTCGGTTGATCGAGTGGTATAGATATCATGTTTGATCATCTTATCGAAATAAGCTACGCTAAAGACGCCTTTTCCGCGATTGAAGAATTTATCAAGAGAAATATCGAAATTCTGAGCCTTACGTGGCATCAGATTAGGATTACCTCGTGACAGCGAACAGTTAATGTCTCCGGGCAGCGTATTCTGGGAGTCACCACAGCTATATTGTGCAGCCTGCGCGAGGTCCGTCGGCTGAGGGCGGCCTACCGACTGGCTATAGACGGCATGCAGTATCAGATTTTTGGGAAATTCATGAACGAATGTCACGGAAGGAAGGGGGTTGATATAACCGCCCCGGTTTTTCTCGATTTTCCCTGTCGGATTCGATGAACTGTCGGTGCCTGGAATAAACGCATTGAAGTTCACCGAGTCAGCACGGACACCGGCGATAATCTGTGACTTCCGCCACTTATAATGCAGCGAAACATACCCATCAAAGAGTTGTTCCTGATAACGGAAATACGCCAGTTCCGTGTAATTTTTGGATTTGGCGGGATCAGGGGTCTGCTTGTCCCACGGGAAATTCGTCAGATCGAAGAATGGCCCGTTCGGGTTCTGCATATTCGGGATGAACATGCTGGATGCCGCATTTCCGCCCGGCTTGTACCAAAGCTGATCTGACGAATTGGTGGCGTTCAGACTGCGCCATTCAAAACCGCTTGCAAATCCAAATCCGTGAAAATCCGGATTCAAATTACGCGTGTAATCCAAGCGAACATTCGTAACCCCTTCATGGTCACGGTCGTATTCCTGCTGAACTGTCTGGAAAGCATAACCGCTGTTGAGGAGTTTGTTCATATCGATAATATCGACAAGATTGGCGACATTATCTTTATTTATAGTATAATCGGCGTAAACAGCGCCTTTTGCATTTTCTTTAGGGTAGACTCTCGCAGTCACATAGGGCTCGTGATTGTAATAGTCTTCCCATGTATAACCAGCGCGCAATTTCAGCGTCGAAATATTGTCGTGCCAGCTCAAATTCCCCAGCACACCATTGGTGTTCATCCGCCAGTTATCTTTCCGGCCGATCGTCCGGGCGCGATAGATGTATTCACGGCCGGACGTGGGGGTCTGGTTCCAGATCGCTGTATCGTCGAGCAGGTATTCGTTGTGCTCCATGAAGGAATTTTCCCATCTTTCGTAGGAATATCCCATAACGGATGCATTAAATCCGCTATTTTCGGGATGCCATTCAAGACGCGCGGCACCACCCAGAGAGTTCAGATCGTTGGAATAGCTCCCGCCATCGACATAGCGAGGAGCGGTCATGCCATTCCACCCCGGCGTACTGGGATCATTCGGACTTAGAATTTTACCCTTGGCATTATAATAATTGTAGCTGTCTTCCTGCCATTTCTTGGTCGTGTTCCGGGTCCGCCTCTGGTACCGGAACGAGGTCATGATGCCGAATTCCTTGTGTGCACCGAACCGGTCAGAGAAAACAGCCTTGGCACCCTGTCCCAGATGTGGCGACATACCGGGGATCCTGTTGGCGCCTGCCGATCCTTTTTCGGTGCCGTAAATGCCGTAAGCATTGATGTATTTGTAGAGCCCGTCATGGTCGAAGGCGCTGCGAGGGTTCATGTTAATGACCGCACCGATAGCACCCCCATCCTGTTCGGCTGTAAAAGTCTTGTAAATATCGTCTTCGCCCGTCATTTCGGCCGGTATGTTCTGCATATTGACGCGTCGGCGGATGCTACCGCCGTCACTGATACTTGCGAGCGTCATACCGTCCAGTGTCGTCTGGTTAAGATCCGACGACACGCCACGCACGCTGATATAACGGGGTTCGTCGCCATTACGAATCCCCGTGACACCCGGAAGCTGCGTCAGCAGCTGGGCCATGGACGTCGCTCCACCCAGATTGGACGTGTCATCATAAGTGATCGAATCAACGACACCCGCAAAATTACGCTTGGTCCGTAATTCGTGGCGGCTTCCCCTCACCGTCAGGTTGTCCACCATATCAGCTTCAGTGCCGGTGGATTTTCTGGCAGGTCTCGCATGCAGCGTAATGTTTTTGGGATTTGATGCGTCAATTTTGAAGGCATTCTTACCAAGAAGCCTGCGAAGTGCCTTCAGATTATCCATTTTCCCATAAAGGGGAGCAGAACGCAGACTGTTTGCCGCATTGGCATCAAACGCGACATGAACCCCGGTCTGTCGACTGAAAGCCGTCAAAGCAGATGTGAGAGACTGCGCAGAAAGAGAAAAAACGTTCTGGGAATCTTGGGCAAAAGCAAAAACAGGCACAAGACATGGAACGGACGCTGAAAGCGCCAACGCGAAAGACCGACTTGAGAAAGACATTCGTAAAACCCTGGACTGGAAAAGACAGAGATCTGCTCTCGCTGCGCGGGACATTTACTGGTTTCTGATTATTTCTCTTGTTAATGTTTTGTTTCATTTAACGTTTTATAATGACATTTTCTATCAATTTTAACTCAGATCACGATATTTTCTGGTTTTAGACTACTGAAAACACCTCTTTTTTTATCGGAGGGACGCAACATCTAAAAAAATCTTTTCAGTATATTTTGTAAAAATTTATCACGCTTATTTGAGTTTTTACGAAATAGGAAAGAACTCACCGAACTTTATTACAGTCACCTGAATATGATTTTCGTCATATCCGGAATGCTCATAATAGTCTCTTCCGAACCTCACTGTTTACTGCCGTAGCGAGGCGCAAACAGCTTTCTCCCGTGTATCTTTTTCTGATGCCCATCCCCTCAACGGAGGCCTGAAAACCGATGCTGTCTCGACCTGAAATCCTGATTGTCGGAGGTGGTGTCGCCGGCCTGTCTCTCGCAACGCGTCTCGGAAAATCAATGGGGAAGCCCGGAAAAGCGCGCATCACGCTGATCGACAAGAGCTTTTCCCATGTTTGGAAGCCAATGTTGCACTGCTTTGCCTCGGGCACGCTCAGCAACGAGAATGATAAAGTAAATTTCATCTCACAGGCCAGCGGTCATCATTTCGAATTCTGGCCGGGCGAAGTTGCGTCCATTGACCGCGAAAACCGGGAAGTGATCCTCAGCCCGCTTCTGGAAGCAGACGGCACCGTCGTTCTGGAAAGCCGCCGTATGAAATACGACACGATCGTCATTGCGATCGGCAGTTGCGCCAATGATTTCGGCACACCCGGCGTTAAAGAATATTGCATGTCCATCGACAACCTCGTGGAGGCTAATGCTTTCAACGAGAAATTCCGTATGGAACTGCTTCGCGCATTCGCCAACACGTCCGAACTGGACATCGCGATTGTCGGCGGCGGTGCGACGGGTGTTCAACTTGCCGCAGAGCTGCACAAGGCGCTGGAAATCGTAGGCCCGTATAATCTGCACGCTTTCGGTAAGGCACCGCCCAAGCTGCATGTCACGCTTCTTCAGTCAGGCCCGCGTATCCTCCCCGCCTTTCCGGAATCCGTTTCTGCGGCTGCCCAAAAGGAACTCGAACATATCGGCGTGACCGTTCAGACCAATGCCCGCGTTGCGGGAGCGGACGCCCATGGCTTCATTCTGAAAGATGGATCTTACGTTCCCGCCAAGCTGCGTGTCTGGGCGGCAGGTGTCAAAGCCCCCGAAGTCACTACTGCCTATGGCGGACTGACGATCAACCGGACAGGCCAGATTCTCGTCAATCCGAACCTCTCTTCCATTGACGATGAACGTATTTTCGCGCTGGGGGACTGCTCTTTCATTCAGGACGATCCCCTGCCCGCCACGGCTCAGGTCGCGGGGCAACAGGCCAAACATCTGGCCCGATATCTTCCCGCATGGATCGAACATGGCCGGAAAGTCCCGGGCTGCGTCTTCCATAACAAAGGCGCGATTGTGGCGCTCGGAAAATACAATGGCTGGGCCGCCCTCCCGGGGGGCACCGTCTGGGGCGGAGGAATCTCGCATGGTTTTTCGGCGCGGCTGGCGCATCTGATGCTGTATCGCCAGCATCAGATGGAACTCTTTGGCTATTATCGCGGTCTGATGTCCTGTTACTCGGACTGGGTGGAAACCTTTGTGCGTCCTTCCGTCCGACTGGACTGACAGGGCGTCGCAAGCCTCGTTACATCATGACGTATGCAAACGTTCCGTAGAGTTTTCCCTGAATTCAGGCGCTCTGACTTTCGCGGATCAGGCGATGAATGAAAGCGAGTTTGTGCATGACACCTGCCGTCAGCACAAACGGATAGAAATCCGCCAGCCCCATGGAGCGGTTCAGACTGTTCACGGCGTAGGTCAGGGGCAACCAAGCCTGCATGATGTCTTCGAAAGATGCCTGCGTATACGGATCTTCGAGTGTTCGCCCGGAAGCATGGCCGATCCCCTCAAGACGCGGATGGACGCTTACACCGAAAGCACAAGCGGTTTCGAGCGTTGAGACGATGTGCAGATAGTGCGCCCAGGTTTCTGCAAAATCCTCCCAAGGATGGGATGTCGCATAGACGCTGACATGATTGTCCTGCCATTGGGGCGGCGGGGGGCTGTCATAATAGACCTGAAGTGCCTGCTGATAATCCGCGCGATCATCACCGAAAACAGCGCGGCACTCCTCCAGGCGCCCAGCGTCGCGCACAAGCAGATTCCAGTAGTAATGCCCGATTTCGTGCCGGAAATGCCCGAGAAGCGTGCGGTAATATTCTCCCATCTCAACACGCATCCGCTCCCGTGTTGCATCGTCGGCTTCGCGCATGGCGATGGTAATGACGCCGTTGGAATGCCCCGTCATGACGGGCGCCGATCCGTCCGGCGCATCGTCGAGGAAGTCGAACACCAGCCCGTTCTCCGGGTCCTGACGTCGATCCCGGATGGGCAGTCTGAGTCGCAGAAGCGTGTAGAACAGGCGATGCTTGGCCACCTCGATCTTGCGCCAGCGCTCCAGATTTCCGGGGATATCAAGGCTCGGAATCGTACGGTTGAAGCGACAGGCAAAGCAGAACGATCTGTCACTCTGCGGGTCAGGTTCGGTCAGCCAGTTGCAGACGTCATGATCATGATTGGAGCAGTAGCGCAGACTCTCGTGCCGGGCCGAGGGCTCAAGCGGGTGCCACAGCCGCTCCCCAGCCGGGTCCAGCGCAGTCAGCAGAGACTGTTCCGGCAGGTACCCGACGGGGTGGCGGCAGTGCTCGCAAACCGTGTTTTCAAAAAAGAGAATCTGTCCGCAGGACTGGCACTCAAAGAGCTTCATGGGAATGCATTACACCGCCTTCCCCGATCATGGCCAGTTCCGGAGCAATGTTCCCGACGGGAAGCGGTGTCGCACGCATCGTGACTTCAAACGTGGCCTTGCACCGGTCCAGCAGTCCTGAAATGGGCGCGGTTTCCTCGGGACGCCCGGCGACCGCCAGCGGAATGTGATGCTGCGCCACCATCAGACCGGACGTCGTATCAAAACCAACCCAACCACCTTCCGGAATCCACGCTTCAGCCCAGGCATGCAGGTCACAGCTCAGGCCAGTGACGTCATCCGGCTGGATCAGGTAGCCGGATACAAACCGTGCCGAAAACCCAAGATGCCGCAGGATCGTTACCAGAAGCCAGGCGCTGTCACGACATGAGCCGCTTTCTCGTTGCAACGTCTCTTCAGGCGTCCACACGCCCGGTTCAAATCTGCGCTGATAGGTCAGACGCTCCGCCACAGCCCGGTTGAGATCCGCCACCACGGACGGAACCTTCTGTTCCCCCGCAACCCGCCAGGCTTCGACAAAGCGGGACACCTGCGCCCCAGCCGTATCGACATCCCTGTAGGCGGCACAGACCGGTGTTTCTGCTTCTCCTGCCTCACCCGGCTGGCTACCCAGATCCACCTCCATACTGACCGAAACATCAAACGCCGTAACGCGCTCCTGAACCCCGACTTCCGCCACACGGTTGCCGTACGCATCGTGCCGCCAAAGCACATCCGCAGTATCCGGCGATATGTCGAGCGCATAATTCCGGATGACAGAGGCCACACGCGGCACCGGACACAGACGCACGGTCTGACGGCCCAGAAAGACAGGTCGGTCATACTGGTATCGGGTATGGTGACGCAGTACGACGCGGGAATTCATGCTCGGCAGGCCCTGAGGACAATCAGTTTCAGAAATACATTCCAGACACAGGATTTTCGGGCCATCCTGCTCCAGCAACCACCGGGTCTGATGGCCATTCAAACCATTACCCTATCAGTCTTGTCGGGAACCGCAACAATTTCCGCCACACTTCCCACGATCTGTCCAAACGCCAAATTTCACGCTTGGCAAAGCGTCGAAATCTTGCTCCGTTAATAAAATATCGTAACGAACCGGCACGGCTGATCGGGCTTTCCTTCAGCACACGGGGTCGGGAAAAAACAGGGTGTGAGGCAGAGAATGAACAAGCCGGTTTTGCAGTCTCCCGATCCCTCCGCGACCAGCCTTTCCGTAATGGCTCCGACAAAGGCCGCGGCAGGTATTTTCGCCGCCTATGACACACCGGATTTTTTCTGCGAACTCATGCGCCGGACGGATGACATCCCCCCCGCACTCAGGACCGTGCGAGACCGTCTGGCCGGTTTTGATCTTTCGGAACTGCGTCATCGCACCAGCACGGCCGAGACGCAGCTCTATCGATTGGGCATCACATTCACCGTCTATTCCGACCGCGAAGCGATCGACCGCATCCTCCCCTTCGACATGATCCCGCGCGTTCTCACTGCCCCGGAATGGGATCATATCGACCGCGGCGTGCAGCAGCGCGTCAAAACGCTAAACCTGTTCCTGCGGGACATCTATCATGAGCGTCATGTTCTGCGAGATGGCATCATCCCCGCCAGTTTGGTCCTCGGCAACCCCAATTACTGCGAAGCCATGGTCGGCGTCCGCGTCCCCGGTGACGTCTATGTCCATATCAACGGGACCGACCTGATCCGCGACAGCAGCGGCCGTTTCATGGTCCTAGAAGACAATGCGCGCACGCCGTCGGGCGTCTCTTACGTCATCGAAAACCGCCACATGATGCTGCGCCTGATGCCGGATCTTGCCTCGGGCATGCCTCTGCGCTCAGTTGAGGAATATGGGCTCAAGCTGCACCAGACCCTCTGCGAGGTCGCGCCCGAGGGTGTGACCGATCCGCAGGTCGTGCTGTTCTCGCCCGGCATCTACAATTCCGCCTATTTCGAACATGTCTTTCTGGCCCGCGAGATGGGCGTGCCCCTTGTCGAAGGCCGGGATCTGATCGTCGAGAACCATCGCGTCTATATGCGGACCGTCGCAGGGCTGCGGCCCGTTCATGCGATCTATCGCCGCCTCAACGACGAATATCTGGACCCTCTGGCTTTCAATCCGGACAGCATGCTCGGCGTACCCGGCCTCGTGGAAGCCTATCGCCGGGGTAACGTCACGCTGGCGAACGCTCTGGGAACGGGCGTTGCGGACGACAAGGCCGTTTATGCCTACATGCCCCGCCTCATCCGCTATTATCTGGGTGAAGACCCGATCCTCGACAGCGTCCAGACCCATATCTGCGCCGAGCCGGAGGGGCTGGCCTATACGCTGGCCAATATGGACAAGCTGGTCGTCAAACCCGTCGGCGAGTCCGGTGGCTACGGCCTGTTGATAGGCTCGCAGGCCACCCAGACTGAACTGGACGAATTCCGCGCAAAGCTGCTCGAAGATCCGTCCAATTACATCAGCCAACCGGTCATCGACCTCTCGGTCTCTCCCACGCTTTGTCCCAGCGGTGTGGAGGCCCGGCATGTGGACCTGCGACCTTTCGCCCTGACCGGAAAAAATACATGGGTCCTCCCCGGTGGCCTGTCCCGCGTGGCCCTTCGCAAAGGCTCGCTGGTCGTCAATTCCTCACAGGGCGGCGGCTCGAAAGACACCTGGGTGATGGCCCGATGACACAGACCGGCACACGCTTTCCCGCCATGCTCGCCAATCTCAACACGCTGCTGTCGCGCTATGGCGAGAGCATGATGTGGCTCGCCCGTTATATGGAGCGGATCGAAAATCTCGCCCGTATTCTGGAAGTAACGGAAGCCTTCGTCCGCAATCCCGATGGTAGTCCGGGATGGGATTCCATTCTTCAGATCAATTCTGATGAAGAGCGCTACGCCGCCCTTTATGCGTTGCCCGCGACGGAAGAAAATATCCTCGCCTTCTACATCACGGAAAGCTCGAACCCAACATCCATTCGCGCCATGGCGCATATGGTTCGGGAAAACGCCCGTTCGGCCCGTCCGCTGATCTCCACCGAAATGTGGATGCAGCTCAATATTTTCACCCAAAGCATGATGGAACTGTCCACGCCCGACATCCGCCGCAATGGTCTGTCCGGGCTGTGCAACCGTATCAAACAGGACTGCCAAACGCATTTCGGCGTTACCGAAGGCACGCTGTATCGCGATCAGGCGTGGCTGTTCTATCTGCTCGGGAAATATCTGGAGCGTTCCGACCAGATCACCCGTCTGATCGATATCCGCTACCACACACTGCTGCCGGGTGGCGAAATTTCAGGCTCTCAGATGGACCTGACGCAATGGGGGTCCGTCCTGCGTTCAGCTGCGGCCTATCATGCCTTCCGCCGACTTCAACCCGTGACGACCACACCGGCCAATGTCGTGGGGTTTCTGCTGAAAAACGAAGGATTTCCGCGCTCCCTGATGCTTAATCTGCGGCAGGTGGAGAGCACGCTTAATGCCTTGTCCACACACTACAATCTCCGCCACCAGTGCGGGCCTTTACAGGAACGCATCATCAATCTGAGGGCCACGCTCGAAGACCAGACCGCCGAAGAGATCATTTCCCGCGGATTGCACGAATACATGACTTATATTCAGGACGAACTCGGAGCCTTGCAGGCGGAAGTTTCCGTCACGTTCTGGCCAATTGCTCCGGTCATGACGCGACAGACGGCTGTCAGTTCGCAGTAAGTCCGGGAGCGGGGCGCGGGACATTGGCAATCCTCAGCGATATGCCCGCGTCCCGCAGCAGTTCGGCGCAGGCGGGATCGATCCCATCATCCGTAATCACGACGTCGAATTCAGACAGGAGCGCCAACCGGTTCATGGCCACAGTGTCGAACTTCCGGCTGTCTGCCAGAAGAACGCGGCAATCCGCCACATCCATCAGGGCCCGCTTGGCCTGAATGATGTCCTCAACCTGATGATAGGCCGTCACGCCGGATATTGCGGCCGCCGACACGAATGCCATGTTGATCCGCATGGACATCACAGCCTGCTCGCAGATCCTTCCCACAAAAGCATCGAACGTCGGGCTATAACGCCCTCCCAGACCGATCAGCCCGACCGTTTCGCAAGGCCCCAGACGACTGACGATTCCCAGATTGTTCGTCACGACCGTCAACTGGGCGATTTCGCACACCCTGTCGGCCATCGCCCCTGCGGTTGTGGAATCATCCAGCGCCACAGTGTCGCCCTGACCAACCATAGAAGCGGCTAGGGCCGCAATCGCCTGCTTTTCAGCAACGGCTTGCGCCCTGCGATACACCACGCTTGCCGATGCGCCGATGTTCGGAAGCGTCGTGATGTCCGTTCCGATCCGCCGGACCAGACCCTGCGCACAGAGCACCAGAAGATCCCGGTTGATCGAAGCCCGACTGAGCGAAAAGCGCTTCAGCAGGTCCGCGACCGGCACCACGCCATGTTCGGTGACATAATCAAGAATCCCGCGCCGGCGGCCAGACAGTGCCTGCCCTTCCGTAAGCAGGGCACTCATCATGCAGGAACCTTCGGAGAGACCACATCACGCACGCTCTCGACCAGATCCATGAAATCCGCTGGATTCCAGCCTGCCCGGCCGATCAGCACGCCGTCCACGTCCGGCAGGGCCACATAGTCGCGGATATTGCCCCGCGAAACGCTACCGCCATAAAGCAACGGAATCCGAACGGAACTGCCCTGCCCCGCAATCCCCTGCACAACACCACGCAGCGTCGTATGGATCTGGGAGACGAAAGCCGGTTCGGCCGGACGACCCGCCGCCCCTATGGCCCAGACGGGCTCATAAACTACCAGAACACGTTCAAGGTCTTCCTGAGAAACCCCATGCAGCGCAATTTTTGTCTGCCGCGCCAGAGTCTCCTGTGAAACACCGAACTCATATTCGTCGAGCGTATCCCCAATACAGATCAGAGGGCGCAGGCCATGCCGAAGCGCTGCGCGGACCTTCAAATTGACCGTCCAGTCCGTTTCCCCGAAATGCTGCCGAGGCTCCGAATGCCCCAGCACGACAATGGACGCGCCGCATTCGGCGATCATGGGAGCGGAAATTTCACCCGTCCACGCCCCATTGTCCTCCCAGTACATATTCTGCGCGCCGACCATCAGGGGGCTGTCCTGAAGAACCGCTCCCACATCCCGCAGCGACGTGGCGGGTGGGGCCAGAAAACACTGGACGCCCTCCGGGGGACGAAAAAACGCCAGGGCGCGGGCATCCGCGATGGCTTCGGCCGGCCCCTTGTTCATTTTCCAGTTCGTCCCGACCCAGATGCTTTTCTGATTCACGATGCCTCTCCCGACAGCTTTCCGACCCGCTGGATCGTCACGACGATTCTCCTGACCCCAGACCAGCCAGAATTTTCTTTAGCGTTAAACAGTAACAGAGAAAATGTCATGCGTCTCATGAATAACGATACATCACGCAACTCAGCGACAGTTCGGAATAAAGCGATCAGCCTCTTTCCGACGTCTCCTATGTTGCCAACCGGCCCCTGCACGCCCATACAGACAACACGATATTGCAGGTCCTGGCCGGGGCGATCCCCGCTGATTTTCGCTGGATTTCAGCCGTTCGGCGTATAATGGCCTGCTTCTGGAGACGGAGCACGCACATGACCCGAGAAACAGCCGCAACCGCCTTTCTGACGGCCCAGAACATTCCTTTCAGCGTTCATGATTATGACTATGCCCCCAATGGCGGTCTGATCGGAATGCAGGCAGCAGAAGCCATCGGCGTAGCGCCGGAAGACGTGCTCAAGACGCTGGTTGTCGAAGTGGACAAGAAACAGGCTGTCTGTGTCATCGCCCCTGCGCATCAGCGCATGAATCTGAAGAAGGTGGCAGCTTTGTTCGACGGGCGGAATGCCCGCATGATGAGCCCTGAAAAGGCCCATGAACTAACAGGCTTCGAGTCTGGCGGCACAAGCCCGTTCGGATCGAAAACCCCAATCCCAGTTGTCCTGTCGCAGGACGCGATGCCGCGCGCACATGTCTATATCAATGCGGGTGGTCAGGGGCTGGTCGTGCGGATGACACCCGCCGATGCCCAGCGGGCCACGGATGCCAAAGTCGCCGATATCGCGGCGGACTGAATGTCGTGAGCGTTTCCGGGAATGCCGCCACAGGCAAGCTCTCCCCGGAGCGCGCACTATCCGGGCCGCAGATGGATCTGTTGCAGCGCGTGGTTTCCTTCTGCGAATGCCACCGACAGGACGACAGCGCCCTTTTCATTATTGAAGGCGCGGCAGGCACAGGAAAAAGCGTCGTCCTGAACGCAATCTTCAACACGCTCCAGACCCGGGCACGAAATGGTTCACCCGCCGACCCGCTGAAGGGTCTGCGGAACATGCTGATCGTCAATCACCCGGAGATGCTCAAGCTCTATCGCAACATCGCGGCCACCATGCCCAACCTGCGCAAGAGCGACTACGAACGCCCCACGACCTTCATCAATAAATCCGCAAAGACCGGACAACGCGCGGATATCGTGCTGGTGGACGAGGCGCATCTGCTGCTGACCCGTCCAGACCGGTACAATCATTTCTCCCAGCAGAACCATCTGGAAGAAATCCTCCGCTGGGCGCGGATCGTGGTGATCGTGTTTGATCCGTTGCAGGTTCTGAAGTTCAAGAGCCACTGGTCCAGTGATCTTCTCGAGAGCTTCCGCAAAGATCGCCCTTCAGAGACTTTCCATCTCAAAACCCAGTTCCGTGTCGCGGCCAGTGCCGCCACATGTTCGTGGATCGACGCTTTAGGGCAGGGTAAGATCCTGTCCCGGCCCAAAGATCCGCGCTTCGATCTGCGGGTCTATGACGACTGCGCAAGACTCTATGCGGATCTGCGTGCTTGCAATGCGAAATACGGCCTTTGCCGTCTGCTTTCGACCTATGATTATCCCTATACGCTCAATGGTGAAGACCATTTCATCACCGAGGGCGACTTCCATTTACGATGGGATCGTTCCCTGCCAAGCGAAAAACTCCCCTGGGCCGAGCGCCCGGATACGATCGACGAGGTCGGGTCCGTCTATACGATCCAGGGGTTCGACCTGAATTATGCCGGAGTCATTCTCGGACCGTCCCTGTTTTATGATGCGGAACATGACCGGATCGGCGTAAGGCCGGAAAGGTACGAAGATAGCGCGGCCTTTCAGGGGCGGGATGGAATCGCTGCACCCGAAGAGGCAAAAAAGCGCGTTATTCTCAATGCCCTGAACGTCATCCTCACGCGTGGGATTCATGGGCTGTTCCTGTATGCCCACGACCCTGCCCTGCGCGCGCGCCTGCTGAAACGCTGATCTTCTGCACTCACGTGGGCGTGGGTTGTCAGGCCTGAGCCATTCTGTTCCTTTATCGGTAAAGGAGATCTCAGCCATGGCTCGTCAGACATTTCTAACCTTCGTTTTCAGCGTCGGCATTGCAGCACTTACTACCGCCTCTCCCCTCCTCGCCGCCGAAACCGTCGACAAAGGCACACTTCCGTCCGGCAATGTGCAGATCATCGGACGCTTTTCCAACGCTCAACCTTCCGGCATTGCCGTTCTGCCTGATGGACGCATGATACTCGGCTTCCCACGCAGCGCTCACGAACATTCCGGCCCGAGGCTGGGGCTATATGTAAAAGGTAAGCTGATGCCCTTCCCCGATGCCGCCTCACAGGAACAGTTCGTCTCGCCTCTGGGTATGACCGTTGATGCCAACGGGCAGCTCTGGGTTCTGGATGAAGGCATGGTCGCTGGCACAGGAACGGTAGCAGGCGCGCAGAAGCTCTTCCGAATTGATCCTGTGAGCGGAAAAATCGCGCAGGTCATTCCCCTCAGCGCCCCAGCCCTTCTGCCGGACAGCCACGTCAATGACGTCCGCATCGACCTGACTCATGGCAAGGCGGGAACCGCTTTCATTACCGACACGTCCGTCGATGTGCATCCCGCACTGATCGTCGTTGATCTGGCCACGGGACATCAGCGTCGCATTCTGGCGGACACGGTCTCCGTCATGCCGGTTCCCGGCTTTGTTGCCGTAATGGACGGCGTGGCAGGACGCTATAATCCGGCGCACGCCACGATCCCTCAAGGGGGTGTAAACGGGGTTACCCTCAGCCCAGACCAACAGACGCTCTACTGGCAGCCGCAGAGCAGCCGCCGCCTCTATTCTGCGCCAACCGCTGTTCTGTCTGATCCGAACACCAGCGAAGCCAATCTGGAAAAGGCTGTGAAGGATGAAGGCGAAACCGGAGTGGGCGATGGTATGGCAACTGGCCCGGACGGTTCGCTCTACATCACGGATGATGAGCGCCATGCGATCCTGCGCCACCGGCCGGATGGTCAGGTTTCCGTAGTGGCACATGATCCGCGTCTGACCGAACCCGATGGTCTGACCTACGCCAATGGCGCTCTGTACGGCACGGTCGGGCAATGGGCACGCCTGCCGGTTTTTCATAACGGCAAAGACCTCGAAGTCATGCCGTATATTGTCGTGAAAATCGCGCCGCTGGACTGAAGACAGTCCCGCCGGAGATCACTCTTCAACTCTCCGGCGCATTTCCTGATCATATTAATACGGGAATCCCGGGACAGACACTTCTCGCTCCGGCATTTACCGTTTCCTGTGTTCAAACCATCTCGAAAACCTGAATAATATACTCTATCTTTTTTATGATATACGATACATCTACAATAATAGAAATTTATAGTAAATATTTATTATTAACTTCTGAAAAATCGCGTTATTTTATTTAAAACAAAGGCGAATTTATTTTTTTTCTTTTTTTTATTTATATCTATTGCAGAATAAATTTCAATTTTATCATCAAACTTGAAATTATTAAAATATATTTCAAAAAAATCTCTTGAAAAGGGGATTTTTCGATAAAATTTATCAATTTTATTTGTCTCTATACTAATTTTATTATAATCCATTTCAATAAGACTGGAATTATAGAAGCAAAAACATGTTTTTTTTTGGCCATCTACGATAATAGGAGAAAATCTATTATCTTCGAATGGAAACTCTGACCAAAAGGAGCCCGCTATCGACGAATAAAAACTCATTATATAACCGTGTTTGTTAATAATAATAAATAACTCCGAGCTTTCTTCATTTGGAAGATAATCATAAACGAAATAGTAGTATCCTCCATATTGATCTGGGTTATTAAAATATATTTGATTTTTAACGCAAATCTTTTCCTCTCGGGAAAGAGGAAATTGGAGATAAGAATTAAGAATGTGTTCTAATATATTTTTAGTCGGCAATGAATAGGATTCATTTAATTTATTTCTAATCACAGAACTAAGAATTTTTCTTTTTTCAAGGCAATATAATGATAAATGCCCCAAACCCGGAAGAACAACAACATTAATTTTATTAAGAAATTTGTTAATTAAGTAAAATGTCTTATTATCATCTTTTATTGATAAATCAAGTATAACTATAAATTTATCCTGATCTTTTGGTGAAAGGGATGATACCTTAATATTATTAAGGCAGTAATTTTCTATGTAGCTTTTATTTATTTTATCAAATAAAATAAACTCTTCACTATCATTTAAATTCATTTCCTTTTCTGAAAGAGATAAATATGGACTACAAACAATACATAAATCTACCTTTATGTAGCTAGATATATAAAATGCAAAAAATCCTCCCATAGAATGGCTTATTATTACTACTTTAGAAAAATCTTTTAGAAAATTTCTTAGAAAATCAAGAGCATTTTCAGTAGAATCATTTATGAAGAAATCTCTTTTTTTATTTGTTATTCCTAAAACGTTAAAATCTAAAAAACTATCTTCTAGCAAGATATATTTTTCTGATTCATCTTCATGCCCAATACCACTTATAGTTACAATAATTGTGTTTTTTATATTTTTTTTTGTTGGAATTTCCTGCGCCTTTGAGAAATTCATCGAAATAAATTCATTACAGAAGACCATAGCATTCTCCGAAAAATGTAATTACTTATATTTTTTTATTTTGTTTTTTTTGTATAATACTATACCGTTGTGAACGACGCTGAGGGATTTGAGTTCCTCAAAAATCAATCTCACAATCTATTTCGTAAATTCAAAATAAAAAAAATACCACTATGTAAATATAGAATTAATATTAGTATTATATTATATAATACTGATATTAATTGCCATAGCATCGAATATAATGAAAATATTTACCTTAATATCATAAATATATACTATATAATTTCTACAATTTCCGCGCCTGTTCTAGCTGAATCTGCCTTATATACAATGCGAATTCTTGGGGAAATCTTCCGATTCTAGGTATAGTATATGATTCCTTACCTCCGGTTCGGATTGAAAAAATAGTGATCTGAAGTAGTCCAGCCCAGTCAGACCCGGCGCTGACGCTAAAACGATCCGTCCGTTTGATGAAAGTCCAGGAGCAATATCCTTGCTACTGGTTCATACGCTGAGCAAAATACCTCTCGAAACCAAGATACTATGCTCCCAAGCAACGGTTTGTGGCCTCTTGCAACTCCCGCTCGACATTTCTGGGAAGAGGAAATCTTTGCCGCTCAAATCACTTCTCTTGTGCGCGCCACACGATGCACATCGTTATGATGGGAGAACCGCTGACAAGAGAACAACGAACTGGCAGCTGACTGCTACCGGCACGAAGTTATTATTATTTGATTTATTAGATTTTGGTGACCTGGTGGAGAGAGTTGGATTCGAACCAACGTAGGCGTACGCCAGCGGATTTACAGTCCGCCCCCTTTAGCCACTCGGGCACCTCTCCGGGTCGGCGGTTGAGATATGGCGGATTGGCGGCTATGTCAATCGCCTGTTGTCGATTATATGATTTTTATGGCCAGAAGATCTCCCTCCCGCTCCGCTCCCGACCGTTCTACGGATCGCGCCTCCCCTCCATCCGCACGCGCTGACCAGCCGTCCCGCCCCTCCGGTGAGCGCTCTGGCGGACGTAGTGGCCGTTCCGGTCGCGGTCATGCTGGCAACTCCGGTTCCGGCTACTGGATTTATGGGCACCATGCCGTGCAAGCGGCTCTCGCCAATCCTGAGCGTGTGATCCATGATTTTCTGGCGACGCGCGAAGCTGCGGCGTCTTTCGAAGGCGCATCGCACAAGCCGCAGATTGTGGACCGTGAGCGCCTCGACAAACTCTGTGAGCGCGATGCCGTGCATCAGGGTGTTTGCCTGCGGGTTGAGCCTCTGGAAACACTCGCCATTCTCGATATCGTCGAGCGTACCGGCCCGGTTCTGGTGCTTGATCAGGTGACGGACCCGCGCAATATCGGCGCCATTCTCAGATCGGCTGCGGCGTTCGGAGCGGCAGCGCTTCTGGTGCAGGATCGCAATGCCCCGCAGGAAAGCGGCGCCATGGCGAAGGCAGCTTCAGGCGCGCTCGACCTCGTTCCCATTCTGCGTGAGGTCAATCTCTCCCGCGCCCTTCAGGCGCTTCAGGCCGAAAATTTCTGGGTTGTCGGTCTGGATGCCGGTGGCACACGACTGGATGGAAAAGGGTTTGTCGGGCGTCGTGTGGCGCTGGTTCTGGGGGCCGAAGGGGCTGGATTGCGCCGCCTGACGCGTGAGACCTGCGACGAAATCGCCAGTGTTTACATGCCCGGCGACATGGAGAGCCTGAACGTTTCCAATGCTGCGGCGGTCGCGCTGTACGAACTCGTCCGGCCCGTCTGACTGGAAATCCGGGAGCAACCAACAGCTCCCGGACTGCCTCAAAGCTCAGTTGGGACCTGAGGTCGCGGACGGGTAGTCGATATATCCCTCCGGCCCCTGACTGTACCAAGTCTTCATATTGTCAGGCTCAAGGGCGATGCCGCGCTCGAAACGCTCCGGCAGGTCGGGGTTCGAGATGAACTTCCGGCCAAAGGCAATCGCATCGGCGTGCCCTTCTGCCAGTGCTTCCTGCGCCATCTCAAAGGTATAATCCTGATTGAGAACCAGCGGCCGGGTAAAGACCTTACGGATCTGCGGGGACAGTTTGGGCTGATCGGTCTTGCCGAAAGTGCCGTCCGGACCGGGTTCGCGCAGTTCGAGCCAAGCCACGCCCAGATCCTGAAGCAGTTTGGCGGCCGGCACGAAAACCGTTTCCGGCGCGCTATCGATGCAGCCTTGTGTATCACCATTCGGGGACAGGCGGACGCCTGTCCGTTCCGCACCGATCGCGCCAATTACGCGCTCGGTCACTTCACGCAGGAAGCGGATACGGTTTTCCGGCGAACCGCCATACTCATCGGTGCGAAGATTCGTCCCATCCCGCAGAAATTCATCGATAAGATATCCATTGGCCGCGTGGATCTGCACACCGTCAAAACCCGCACGGATGGCGTTGCGCGCCGCGTTCTCGTAATCGTTCAGGATACGGCTGATGTCAGCGGCGTTGATTGCACGCGCCTGTTCGTAAGGCTTTTTGCCTTCATAGGTATGAACTTCGTTCGGAGCTGTCGTGGCCGAAGACGAAACGGGCTGCGTGCCCGTGACGGAAGAATGGACCATCCGTCCCATGTGCCAGAGCTGGCAGACAATCTTGCCGCCCTTGGCATGAACCGCGGCGACAATCGGCTTCCAGGCTTCCACCTGTTCATCTGACCAGATGCCGGGAGCAAACGGCCAGCCCAAACCTTCGCGGGAAATGCCTGTGGCTTCACTGATAATCAATCCGGCGCTGCTGCGCTGGGCGTAGTATTCCGCCATGATCGGAGTCGGAACAGCGTTCCTGTCGGCGCGCGCACGCGTCAGAGGGGACATCAGAATCCTGTTCTTCGCGTGAATGGGACCGAAATCAATCGAATCGAACAGCGTTGGCATCCTGCTTCTCCTTCAATGGACTGATCACCATATTGTTCGATAAAACTCGAACAAAGCAAGTGTTGCGATAAAACTTCAGGAAAGGGATAAGATCTTTATGGCTGCCTACGACCATCCTGACTCCGCGACATTCGAACTGATTCCGGTGCTGCGTGCGCTGGCTGATCCTGCGCGTCTGGAGATCGTGCGACATCTGGGGCGCGTTGGGGAAGCCAACTGCGCCACACTGATCGGAACGCGGCCCAAATCCAGCATGTCGCACCATTTTCAGGTCCTGCGTGAGAGCGGCGTCCTGAGAACCCGGATCGAAGGCGTTCAGCACCGTAATTCCCTACGGATCGAGGAACTCGACGCCCGGTTTCCCGGGCTTATGGCGGCCATTCTGAACGCCGCCTGAGGCGTCTTTAGTTCGTACGCCAGATTTCTTCGTGAATGCAGGTGGCGAAGATCAGCCATGCAAAAAACGGAACCTGCATTGAAGCTGCCTTGCAGTCCACCTTGTGCGCTGCACAGATCGAGGCTCCAGACGTCATGATCAGGCCGACACAGATGGCCAGACCTGTTCCAAGCTGCCGTTTGCGGAACACGAAGAACGGAAAGCCTGCCACACCGGCAACGCACAGCGCCCAGAGGATCAGCGCCGCCGTCCGGCAACAGGATTTTTCAGCACGCAGAAGCCGGTAGCCCGACCAAGCCAGAAGCCCGTCCAGAATCGTCCAGACGATGCCATAAACCGGACCTGGCGGATTGAAATGCGGCTTGTTCAGCCGGTCGTACCACCGGCGGGTAGACGGATCGTCCGCCGGGCTGATTTCACGCGAGGCATACTGCACCCCAAAAACCGTACCGACGGCCAAGGCCGCATCAATCAGACGTCCCATTATCCGTGATCCTTTCTGAACCTGCCGCCCTAACGCGAAAACACGGCGGCAGGTTCAGACCGATCAGGGTGCAGACGGCGCGGGGGTTCCAAAATCTAGTTCGGCGGCGATTTTTCCGGCCTCGGGATTCCACAACAGCACCCTATCACCTCCGGTGCCACTCAGTGTCACCGCCATCAGACCGTCAGGGCGCGCCGTAAGCGCCGTAATATGCTCGCCCGCACCGAGCGGAAGAGCGAGACGCGAGAAGCCTCCCTCGGCCAGCGGCACGGTTGCCGTAACGCTCGGCCGGGGATGCAGGAAGCGGTAGGCAATCACCCCGATCAATCCGAAAACGGCCGCAATAATCAGCACGCCCATCAAAATTACAGCGGCCAGAAGCGCTTTTGGTGTCTGCGACTCGCTGTTCGCCATTTCCTCGGCTACACCCTGTGTCATGTCTGATCCTGCTTCCCCATTCCGTCTTGTTGTCGATGCGTCCACGGCTGGCCAGAGGGCCGACCGCGCGCTGGCGGACGCCATCGGCACGGTTTCACGCTCCCGGGTCAAGGCCCTGATTGAAGGCGGCAGCTTTTCCGTCAACGGAAAGACGGTCTGCGAACCGGCGGAAACGCTGCGTGACGGCATGGAACTGCTGCTGACATTCCCCGAGCCCCTCCCTGCCCGTCCGATCGCTGAGCAGATCCCGCTGAACATCCTGTATGAGGACGACGACCTGATCGTGCTCGACAAGCAGGCCGGGCTTGTCACGCATCCCGCTCCCGGAAACGAGACGGGCACGCTGGTCAACGCCCTGCTCGGCCATTGTGGAGCAGGTTTCGAAGGAATCGGCGGGGAGAAGCGCCCCGGTATCGTGCATCGTCTGGACAAGGACACGTCCGGCCTGATGGTCGTGGCCAAGACGGCCATGGTTCATAATGCCCTGTCAGAAGCCTTCGCCGCCCGCGACATCGACCGGGCCTATCTGGCCCTCGCTTGGGGGCTCCTGCCGCTGGAAGGCGAATTCGACGGTAATATCGGCCGGGACAAGCGGGATCGTAAACGCATGGCTGTTGTCGGAAGCGGCGGCAAGGTTGCCCTGACACGCTTTAAGCTGATCGAACCCTATCAGGCCGCCGTCTCCCTGATCGAATGTCGTCTTGCCACTGGACGCACCCATCAGATCCGTGTTCACCTTTCAAATGCAGGCCACCCCCTGCTCGGCGATCCGGTCTACCTGCGGCGGATTCCCGCAGCGGCGCGTGGTCTGTCGCAGGATGCGAAGGAAGCGGCACTCGATTTTCCCCGTCAGGCGCTTCATGCAACCCGACTCGGATTTATCCATCCGCGGACGAAAAAGCAGCTTTCGTTCGAAACTGCCCCTCCCGAAGATTTTCAGACCTTGAAAAAGAGACTGATCGGCTAAACCTTAAAAGGCCATTGACTTTTTTGGCTGAGCCTGTCATAAACAACTTATCCGACGAGCTGACGCGCCGCCGGAACGGATCGTACCGCCAGAGGTCGCCCAGTCCGGGGGCTAACGGTCGGGGACGTGAAAGTCCTTCCCAATGCGTCACCTGGGTCAGACGGAACTATCCCGTCGCCGGTCCGTATGAGTCTCCATCTCATCCGGATGCGGGTTAAGCCCCGGGCGAAAGGAGTCGAAGACCATGGCATCCCCAGCCGTCATTTCAGTGGGTCCAGAGAACAACCTCACCCGCTATCTTCAGGAAATCCGCAAGTTCCCCCTGCTGACCCCGCAGGAAGAACTCGATCTCTCCCGCCAGTGGCGCAAGAACGAGGATACGAGCGCGGCACACCGCCTCGTTACGTCCCATCTGCGCCTCGTTGCCAAAATCGCCATGGGTTATCGTGGCTATGGCCTGCCGGTGAACGAACTCATCAGCGAGGGCAATATCGGCATGATGCAGGCCGTGCGCCGGTTCGACCCGGAGCGTGGTTTCCGCCTTGCCACCTATGCCATGTGGTGGATCCGTGCCGCCATGCAGGAATACATCCTGCATAGCTGGTCTCTGGTGAAAATCGGTACGACCGCCTCACAGAAGAAGCTGTTCTTCAACCTGCGTCGTCTGAAAGGACAGATGCAGGCGATTGACGACGGTGATCTGAAGCCGGAGCAGGTCAACTCCATCGCGACCACTCTTGGTGTGCCGGAACAGGACGTCATGTCCATGAACCAGCGTCTGGCCGCACCGGATCACAGTCTGAACGCACCGCTGCGCATTGATGGCGAAGGCGAATGGCAGGACTGGCTCGTGGACGACCACGACAATCAGGAGCAGACCTATGCTGCTTCTGAAGAGTTCACGGGACGCAAGGCGCTTCTGGATCAGGCCATGATGACGCTGAACGAGCGTGAGCGCCATATCCTGAGCGAGCGTCGCCTGAAGGAAGAGCCTTCCACGCTGGAAGATCTCTCCCATCACTACAACGTCTCGCGCGAGCGTATCCGCCAGATCGAAGCCCGCGCCATGGAAAAACTCCAGAAAGCCATGGCCGCGGAAGTAGAATTACGCCGCCGCGAAAACGGCCTTCAGGCCTGAAGCGACACATCACGAAAAAAGCCCGTTGGGATATCCCGACGGGCTTTTTTATGATGGCTGATTGACCCGCGCCTATCCGGCACCAGTCCAAAATTTCAGAAATAGGGCGTCTGGTCAGGCTTTGAGGGGGAGAGAAGCATACCCGTTGGGCGCCCACTGTGGATGGGTTCTCCCGTAGACGGCGGTGCAGGTGCTGTCGGCGGCTGATCGTAAGCCTGACAGCCCGCGAGACCGCATAATAGAAGACAGGCGGACAGCACTCTTCTCCAAATCGCCACTTCTCCATAAAAAAAAGCCGAGAAGGTTGCCCTCCCCGGCTTTCGTTCAGGTGAGCCCCAGATCGTGGCCCGCAGAACGCAGAACCTCGATCCCCGGCAGGATTTTACCTTCCAGCCACTCGAGAAAAGCCCCCCCAGCCGTAGAGACATAGGTCATCTGGCTCACGACACCTGCATGACGCAGGGCCGAGACCGTATCTCCGCCGCCGGCGATCGTCTTGAGCTTACCCTCTTCCGTCAGTTGCGCGGCATACTGCGCGACATCGACGGTCGCCTTGTCGAAAGGCGCGATCTCGAATGCACCGAGCGGGCCATTCCAGACCAGCGTTTTGAGCGTGTCCAGACGCTCACGGATCAACTCAACCGTACGCGGACCGGCATCAAGGATCATGGCATCGTCCGGGACTTCACCAATCAGGCAGGTCTCGGTCGGGACATTGGCCTTGAACTCGCGCGCCACGACCGCATCGATGGGCAGGATGATCTCGCAGCCCTTTTCCTGCGCGAGATGGGCGATTTTCCGCGCTGTCTCGTGCATGTCGGCTTCCTGCAGGGACTTGCCCACATTCATGCCTTCAGCCGCGAGGAACGTGTTGGCCATCGCCCCTGTGATGAACAGCGTGTCCACCTTCTCGATGACATTCCCGATCAGATCGAGCTTCGTCGATATCTTGGAACCACCGATGATCGCACCGACCGGCCGTTCCGGGTTCTCCAGAGCCGCCGACAGCGCGCTCAGTTCGGCCTGCATCAAACGCCCGGCGAAGGACGGCAGATCCCGCGCCACACCTTCGGTCGAAGCATGGGCACGGTGTGCAGCCGAAAACGCGTCATTGACGAAGATGTCGCCATTCTGTGCCAGAGCCTTGGCAAAGGCCGGATCATTGGCCTCTTCACCCGCATGAAAGCGCGTGTTTTCGAGGACGATGATGTCCCCGTCCGCCATCCCGCCGACTGCGGCTTCCACGGTCGGACCGACGCATTCGGCGACAAAGCCAACCGGCTGTCCGAGGATCTGGCCGAGCTTCAGCGCGATCGGACGCAGCGACAGAGCCGGGACGACCTGACCCTTGGGGCGGTCGAAATGGCTGAACACCACGACGCGCGCACCCTTGTCGGCCAGTTCGCGGATCGTGGGCGCAACCCGTTGCAGACGGGTGTCATCGGTGATGACGCCATCATGCATCGGGACGTTGAGGTCGGCGCGGACCAGCACGCGCTTGCCGCGTGCGTCCACACCATCAAGGGTGCGGAAGGCCATCACTCACAGGCTCCCGAACAGGGCAGCCGTGTCGGCCATACGGTTGGAGAAGCCCCACTCGTTATCGTACCAAGAGCAGACGCGCACCAGCTTGCCACCATCGACAAGAACCGTCTGCGTCGCATCGAAGATCGACGATGCCTTGTCATGGTTGAAGTCCGAGCTGACGAGCGGCGCTGTGTTGTATTCGAGGATACCCTTCAGGGAGCCTTCGAGCGAAGCGGCACGAATGGCTTCGTTGACGGCCTCGGCAGAAGCTGGAGCACGCGTCGGGACAAAATCCAGCGAGACGACCGAGACATTCGGCGTCGGAACGCGGATGGAAGTTCCGTCCAGCTTGCCCTTCAGATGCGGCAGAACCAGACCAACGGCCTTGGCAGCACCCGTGGAGGTCGGGATCATGTTCAGGGCTGCGGCGCGGGCGCGACGCGGGTCCTTGTGCAGGGTATCAACCGTGCGCTGGTCACCCGTGTAGGAATGGATCGTGACCATGTAGCCACATTCGATCCCGAAGGCTTTGTCTAGAACGGAGGCCACGGGTGCAAGGCAGTTCGTGGTGCAGGACGCGTTGGAGATGATCTTCATGTCCGGCGTCAGAACCTCGTTGTTCACACCGAACACGATCGTCGCATCGACGTCGGTCGCGGGAGCGGAAATGACGACGCGCTTTGCACCGGCTTCAAGCAGGTCAGCGGCCTTTTCGCGGGACGTGAACAGACCCGTACATTCCATCGCCACGTCAACGCCCTGGAACGGAACCTGTGCCGGGTTACGCTCGGCCGAGACCTTGATCGGACCGTAGGTGCGGCCATTCGCTTCGATGATCAGGCTGTTACCCTCGGCACGGACCGTACCCGGAAGGCGGCCATGCGTGCTGTCATAAGCCAGAAGATGCGCGTTGGCCTCGACGGAACCCAGATCGTTGATGGCGACAACCTCGACATCCGTACGACCGCTCTCGATGATGCCACGCAGCACCAGCCGTCCGATCCGTCCGAAACCGTTGATCGCGATTTTTACAGCCATGACCTGCCCTACTCCGTTTTTTGAAAACTCGGGCATCCTCCATAGCACCGCCACAGCAGAGCGACAGGGGGCATCAACAGTTTTTCATGAAGTTGACTCTATAATCTTGCTCAAACCCTCCGTTCCTGCGACGGTTCCGCGCGATATGGCACCATTCGTCCGACATTTCCGTTCGCAGCGGGGCTTTGTTCCGCACTCTGCACTCCTGATGGGAGGGCTGCTTCTGGCCGCACCCCTGCTGTCGGGGTGCAAGCTGCTGGACCAGCGCACGTTCAATCCGAACGCGGGCAAACCTCCGCACCCCTATATTCCGCCCGCACCTCCGGCTCCCCCGCCGCATGCTGCGTTCCTGTCGATTCCAGACGGCACGCCGGAATCCGAATACGGCCCCATCGTCGAACGGGCCGCGAAAACTGCCCTGTCACGCAAGGCAAATGTCCTGTTCATCGTGCAGGCTTTCGCACCACCCCAGCCCAATCCGGACGCGCAGGCACAGGCTCTGACGGACGTGACCGATCATCTGGCAGCGGGTGTGGCAGCCCATATTGAAAAAGCCGGTGCCCAGTCCATCCAGATCGAAATGCACGCGATGACTGATCCGTCGGCCACAAAACCGTTCGTCCGTGTGGATGTTCGCTGAAGGCCACAAACGACAGAACACACCACGAATTGCCGAAATGCAGTGTCTCAGCGCCGTACTTTTTCAGGTGCGGCGCCAAGAATAATTATTCCGCGGACACATCGGGTATGGTCTGATTGGTCAGAACAAAACTCACGACAGCCTGACAGGTCAGAGTAGCCGCGTCAGCAGCAGCCCCAGCACCAGACCGATCGCAAGCAGAAGCAACCCATTCCGCAGACGAGTTCCGATCGGTGCTCGTTCCGGCGCAATATTCAGCGCCACGCTGTCTCGAAGTGCGGCCATTTCTTCCTGTTGCGCGCGGGCTTCTTCCTGCTCCTGCCAGATCCGGCCACTCATACGCCGGATATAGTGCCCAGCATCGGCAGGTGTCGTGGCAGCATGATCCACAACACGCTCGGCGAGCGTCCGGTTGGCCGTATGTCCCACACCCAGAACGCGATGCGCCGGACAGACCGCCAGTGCTTCCATCACCTGTGGGCTTTCAAACACCACGAAATCCGAGGCATCCCCGCCACCGCGGATCAGGACAACGATCTCTTCGCGACAGGTGCCAATCGCTTCCGCCAGACGGCCGGGATCGTTCATGGCCGTGGGCAGGCTTCTGACACGTTCCGGACGCCACGCGCCGCCAAGCGCCTGAAGAAAGTCTTCCGCTACCAGTGCACTTGACGCTGCCGAGTGGATCAGCAACAGGCGTGCCTCGGGCCGGGTTGGATAAGGGTGATAGGTGCAGGGCAGTCCGCGCAGAACGTCGAGTACAGAACGTTCGACACGCTCGACTTTCTGCCGCGCAGGGTCGTGAAGTTCAACGGCAACTGCTTCAAAACGCAGCACAATCTGCCCCCGATATTGGCGGGCCCGCAGCATGCCAGTCACATGGACATAATCGCCAGGCCCGACATCCGCCCGCGCCAGAACGGATTTCTGCACTTCCAGCGACAGGATGGTGCCGAACTGCGGATCGGTCAGCGGAAGCTGGTAATATTTGGGGTAGGCATTAGGCGCGGCATCGCCAAGCTGCCCCGCCACAATCAGCGGGAAACCCCAGTCGTCGAAAGCCGCACAGATTTCTTCCAGCCGCGCAGAGAACAGGTCCTGCACCTGTAGCGGAGAAAGAACCGTCAATGTTGTGGTGTCTCCTGCCCCGGAAGATGAGCGGGAGCGTCTCGGAAAAGCGTCCATTCATCACCATATGGAGAAAGAACAAATGTTCTTACAGGGGGCTTGCGTCCTCTCACGCGATTTTTTGCCTGTTTTTCAGAAGGTTGTGGATCAGTGAGCCGTTTTGACCCCGAAGATCTCTTCGAACGCCTCGCCCGATCCCGTTTCCGCTCACGCTTTCATCTGGACGATCAGGCCCGACTCTATTTGGAAAGCCGGGGCCTTGATGCTGTCATGGAGCATGGGGCAACGTTCATCGCCGAACGCCTCGCTCCGGCACATCCACCGCGCGACGGAAAACAAACCCCCATGCGCGGTCATCCGGTCTTCATCGCCCAGCATGCGACGGGAGCCTGTTGCCGCAGTTGTCTGTCGAAATGGCACGGCATGGGGCCGGGCAAGCCCCTGACATCAGAACAGCAGAAACAGATCCTGCTTGTGCTCAAATGCTGGATCGAGCGGGATTTTGGGGCGAGCATCCCCGGAAGCCCGGCACAGGGAGCGTTATTCTAGCAGTCCCATCCCATGGCTCATAATGTGACTTTACTCCAAGTTAAGAAACTTCCTGATAAATATTTCGTCTTTAGTGAAGATAGAAAATTCTGAATTATCCACGCAAAAATTATCAATACGATTTTCAGGACCAGCCCAATGAAAATAACGTCTCTTTCCAGTATGATGCTGTCCTCTGTCCTTTTGTTTCCTGCAATCGGACAGGCCTGCTCAAGCCTGGCGATTACGGATAACAAAGGCCATGTTTTTCATGGACGCACATTGGAGCTTCCTGAAGATCTGCCGTCATGGGTGACTTTCTATCCAGCACAAACGGCCTTCCAGAAAAAAGCGCCGAACGGCAGTGCCGGAGCGCATTACAAGTCTCTCTATCCCATTCTGGCGATTACCACGCCCGTTTATGATGACGGTGACGACCACAACATGCTTGAGGGTATGAATGGGGCGGGTCTGTCTTTCAGCGCCAATATGGTGCCGGACGCCACCCTCACTCCACTTGCGGAATCAGACTATCTAGAGTCCGTCCCCGTAACATCGCTTGGGGAATGGGCACTGGCTAATTTCGCCACCGTGGAGGATGTCCGGAAAGCCGTTGACAATGGGCATTTCTGGTCTCCTGTTCTAGCCAGACTTGGCGGTGTGAAATCGCCTTTTCATTTTGCGTTTTACGATAAAAACGGCGGAAGCATCGTCGTTGAGACACTCAATGGAAAATTTCATGTCTATGACAACCCGACAAAGGTCATGACAAACGGGCCGGATTTTCCGTGGCATCTTCAGAACCTGAATAATTATACGCAGCTGACCAATCAGGACAGATCTGCGGCCACTTTGGGAGGCATCAAGGTCGTCCAGCCAGATAGCGGGATTGCGGCCTCGGATCTGCCATCCTCAGACACCTCTGTCGGGCGTTTCATTCGCGGCGTTTACTACACCAGCTATGCACCCGTGGCCCAGTCATCGGGGGATGCGGTCAATATTCTGGCGCATATCATGAACCGGTTCGATCGCATGAAAAACATTACCACTGATACGCTTGGCGGCGAGACACAGAAGGAATCCGGAAAAACGGTCTCTGAATACACCGTCTGGACAGCCCTCTCCGACCTGAGCGATGGAGTGATGTTCGTCCGGGGATATAAGGATATCAGTTACCGGAAATTCTCACTCCAGACGTTTCATGACACGCCAACAGCGGTCTTTGAAAAAATCAACAACCGGGATCTGGCGGTGCCTTACTAAGTCATCAGTCTGGCTGACGCCGTGGAACGAACCGTTCTGCGGCGAAGATCAGCAGGAGCGCGCCTGCCCCGAGAATAATCTGTGAGCGCGTTTCGGGCTGAATCAGCATGGCGACCAGCGTGCAGGCAATCAGCGCCAGCGCTGCATAGGCCCTCCACGCAGACTCCCGCACGAGTTTCAGACGTCCAGCCACGATCATGGTGTTGTTGAACACCATGAAACCGCCTGTCAGACTGACGAGCAATCCGAAGATCAGCGTTGGCGACAGCACGGCCACCGCTGCGACGAGAATGGAGGCCAGCGCACTCACCAGAATGGCCCGACGGGGAAGTTTCGTGGAAGTATCGACCGTCAGGAACAGCTTGGGCGCAGACCCGGATTCTGCCAGTTCGTACAAAATACGCGATGTCACGTAGATCCCGGAATTGAGGCTGGACAGCGCCGCCGTCATCACCACAAGCGCAAGGGCCACGTCCGCGAATGGCACGTGCAGGCGGTGCAGCACCAGCAGGAACGGCGAATAGCCTGACACCACATCGCTCCACGGCACCAGACAGAGGACCAGCGCGATCGAGACGATATAGAACCCGCCGATCCGCAGCGCGATGGAGCGCGTGGCGCGGACGATATTCTGCTCCGTATTGTCGGATTCAACGGCTGCGACGGTGGAAATCTCGCTGCCGCCCATGGAGAACAGGATGGTCGGAATGACTGCCAGCAGTGCCAGCCAGCCATGCGGCAAAAGACCGCCATGTGCGAACAGGTTTTCATGCACCGGAATGGGGCGGCTCAGCAGCGCCCAAACACCGATCCCGATGAAACAGACAATCGCCAGAACCTTGATGGCCGAGAACCAGTATTCGAATTCCCCGTACCCTTTGACGGACATGAGGTTCACGCCCGTCATCAGGGCCATGATAAGCACCTCGATAACGGCATAAGGCAGCGGAATATAGGGAGCGAGCATTGTCGCGACCGCGATGACTTCCACGGCAATCGCAATGATCCATGTCAGCCAGTACGCCCAGCCCGCGACAAAGGCTGCCCGCTCCCCAAGCGCATACTGGATCTGCCCCAAAAATGAGGCCCGTCCCGGCACTTTCAACGCCAGATCGCGCATCATCAGATTAACCAGAAACACCAGCGTTCCGGCCAGCGCATAAGAGAGCAGGACCGCAGGGCCACCCAGCGAGAGTGCCGCGGACGCCCCGATGAAATATCCTGCGCCAATCACGCCGCCGAGGGCGATCATGACGACATGGCGCGTACGCAGACTGTGGGCAAGCTGGTCGGGCTGACTCATGGACAAAAGACTTCCTGCTGTGGACGGGATAGGCGTTTCAGACCGGAAGATCCCTGTTGTCCGCCAGGGTTTCCATGGTCATGTAGGACGTGATGGCATCGAGTTCCACCTTGCTGATGATCTGCTGATACACACGATCGAAATCGTTCATGTCGCAGGCCACCACCTTCAGAAGATAATCGTATTCGCCCGCGATCCGATAAAAATCAACTATGTTCGGGATCGAACCGACAACCTTGCGGAATGTCTCGAACCATTCGCGTGAGTGGTGACGCGTTCGCATCAGCACGAACACCGTTAGCGTCAGGCCCAGCGCAGTTGCATTGAGGCGGACCGTATCGTGAGCGATCACGCCATCCTCGCGCAGGGCGTTCAGCCGCCGCCAGCAGGCATTCTGGGACAGCCCGACCTTCTCAGCGAGTTCACGTTGCGAGGGCGTACCCTGCTTTTGCAAGATTCTCAGGATCGCCCTGTCTGTCTGATCGAGTTTTCTGGCCATATCGCATCATATGACCACAAAAAGGATTTTTCATCCTCAAAAAAGAAGCGGTTTTCGCACGTTCTATCGGTCTATCGTTTCTCCATCACGCAGGGGAAAACATCGCGCCATGGAAACGATCGGCAATCTCGACAACAGCACCGCCATTCTTGAACAGTTCGAGCAGACATTACGCAGCAACGGGCTGGCAGCGCTCGCCAAGGGCGTGATCGGTGATGGTGCGAAATTCTCGACGCCGTTCGGCACACAGTCTCTGCTTTACGCCGATTATGTTGCCTCCGGACGTGCGCTGAAGCAGATCGAGACGTTCATTATGGACGAAATCCTGCCGTTCTATGCCAACAGCCACACCGAAGCTTCCTTCTGCGGCGCCTACATGACGCGGCTGCGCAATAGCGCCCGCGCAACCATCTCGCAGCTCTGCCACGCTCCCTCCTCCAATTTTACGACCATTTTTATGGGGAGTGGCGCGACGGCAGGGCTAAACCGTCTGGTGCATCTGCTGGAGATTCCGGCTCTGTGTGATGCAGGAAAGCGGCCGATCGTCTTTATCGGCCCTTACGAGCACCATTCCAACATCCTGCCCTGGCGCGAGAGCGGGGCGGAGATCGTCGAAATTCCTGAGGCAGCCGAAGGCGGGCCCGACCTGTCTATTCTGGAAGAGGCCTTGAAATCCTGCCCGGCGGACCGTCTGAAAATCGGCTCGTTCTCGGCCGCCTCCAACGTCACGGGCATTCTGACGGATGTGAACGCCGTCACCGCCCTGCTCAAGAAAAATGGTGCCCTGTCGATCTGGGATTATGCCGGAGCCGGACCGTACTGCCCGATCGACATGCAGCCCGGAACGCCATTCGAGAAAGATGCAGTTGTCGTTTCCTGCCACAAATTTATCGGTGGCCCTGCGGCTTCGGGCATTCTGATTGTGCGCAACGCCGCAGTCTCGCGCACATTGCCCGTTCTTCCGGGTGGAGGCACCGTGCGGTTCGTCTCGCCGTGGAACCACGACTATTCCGCCAATCTTGCGTCCCGCGAGGAAAGCGGAACGCCGAACGTGATCGGGGATATCCGCGCCGCGCTGGCCTTCATCGTCAAGGATGTCATCGGAGACGCCTATATGGCGCAGCGCAATGCGGAACTGCGCGCCCGGGCTGTGAAAGCCTGGAGCAGCAATCCCGCCATCGAAATTCTGGGCCACCCGGCCGCTCCTGCGCTTCCGATCTTTTCATTCCGGATCCGCGATGTGAAGAACAATGTGTTCATCCACCAACAGCTTTTCACGCGCATGCTGTCGGACCGTTATGGCATTCAGGTTCGTGGCGGCTGTGCGTGCGCGGGGCCGTATGCGCATCGTCTGCTGGGGATCGACGAGGCTGAGTCCGGTCAGATCCGTGGCGCCATCCTGTCTGGTCAGGAAATCGAGAAGCCGGGCTGGACACGTCTGAATTTCAGCGTGCTGATGGATGACGCCAAGGTTGAACGTATTCTGGAGGCCGTCAACGAACTCGCCAGCAATCCCTGCGAAACCGCCGCACAGTATGACTGTGACATCACCACGGCACGTTTCCGGCCGAAGGCGGCGGCCTGACGGTCAGAAAAGATAGGCGATCTTCATGTAATAGGCGTTCGTTTCCGGCACGTTCCGACCCTCTACCGAATGGGAGTAACGGGGCGTGAACGACAGGCGTTTGGTGATGTAAAACATCGCACCGACGCCCAGCGCCGTTTCGCGGCTGCTCGAATTGGCGACCCAGAGATTGGATGTGTTGTCGTGCATGCCGCCGCTGTTCTGCCAGTCGAGCGAAAAGAACGGCTCGAAACGTGACGTGGCTTTCCAGCTGAAACGCAGGTTTGTGTAAAACACGTTGCCGGGCGAATAGCTGTGCTCGCCGTTACGGTGTTTGGTCGAACTCACGACGCTGCCCAGATCGCCATCGAAGCTGAAATGCTTCCATTCGTAGTCGAAGATGATGCTCGACAGGTTCGCCCAGTAATGCATCGCCATGGAATCCCGCGTCCCTGACGGGGTTTCCATAAAGGTCTGGATGCCGAGCGTACTGTGTTTATTGGGCTTGAACCATGCTGCAGGGCCAACGATCGTCGTCCCCAGACCTCCCCAGTTCTGCCCGTTGGCCAAAGTATAGGCCTCGGACTGGATCAGCTCGAAGGCAAAGCTGACATGCGGGATCGCGTCGAAACTGCGGAAATGCACATATTTCGTCATACCGCTCCAGGTATGGCTGCCGCCATGCGCCCGGCGCTGGCCGCCGCTGTCATAAACTGAACCGGCAGCATTTCCGTCGCCGTACTGCACGACGACGTTGAATGGCTTGAAATCCACCGGCAGGTCGTATTCGTGCGGGCCGATGATGGCCAAGGGAATATCCGCGCCATGAGCGGCAAAACCCGGAACAAGAGCAACAGCAGGCAACCAGGCGGTCAGGGCACCAAGACGCACTCCGAGCGTGAATTTGCGACGCATGACGTGAATTTCCATAGAGATTGAGCGGGAGTGTGGAGCGTGTCCTCAGGGGGACACGCTCCGTCCGTAAGCGGAGGCTCAGTGCGCGGCGGCGCTCTGGTCTCCATTCAGGCTATAGGCGATGATATAATCACCGCTGCGGGTGCCAAGGCCCCCATGACCACCTGCGGCGATCACAACATACTGCTTCCCATCAATTTGATAGGACATCGGTGTTGCCTGTCCACCAGCAGGCAGACGGTCCTGCCAGATGACCTTGCCGTTCGACATGTCGAAACCTCGCAGGTAATCGTCGGCCGTCGCTCCCATGAAGGACACGCCGCCCTTGGTCAGGACGCTGCCGCCGATGTTGTACATGCCGGTCGGAAGCGGAAGGTTGTTATGCGTCCGGAAAGGACCCGTGTCGCGCGTGGTGCCAACGGGATGCTGCCAGACGATTTTCTTCGTCACCAGATCGATGGCGGTGATCGTACCCCAGACCGGTCCCTTGCAGGGGATCTGAAGCGGGTTCAGCCACGGGCTGGTATAAGCGATGTAGGGCGTGCCGTAGTCGGGAGAAACGCTCAGCGCATCGCCCTTGGCTTCCGGTTTGTCGCCCTGACCATTCCACTTCGGCAGAATACCGGCGTTTTCGGCCTTCTGACGCTTTTCCAGACGGATCCGGAACGGCAGATAGCTCGCATTGGCGATCAGCAGTTTACGCTGCGGATCGATGGATGCGCCCTGCCAGTCCACCACGCCATAGAATGCCGGATAGACGATCGTCGTCTTGCCGACATGCGGCGGCGTGAACTGACCTTCGTAAGCGGACTGGCGGAACTGGATGCGGCAGATCATCTGATCCAGCAGCGTCGCGCCCCACATGTCGCTTTCCTTCAGGTCCGGCGGCGTCAGGGACGGCAGACCGACAGCGAAAGGCTGCGTCGGCGTCACGTGATCGTCCGATGCGACACCTGTTGTCGGAACCGGACGTTCCTCGACCGGATAGCCCGGAACCGGCTTGCCGGTGCGACGGTCCAGAACGAAGAACTCACCGCGCTTCGTGCTCTGGATCAGAGCAGGAATGTTTTCACCATTCGGGCCGGGCAGATCGACCATAGACGGTCCGATGGCCAGATCCATGTCCCACAGATCGTGATGCACGGTCTGGAAGGTCCACCGGCGTTCACCCGTCTCGATATCGAGGGCAATCGTGGCGCTGGAGGTCGCGTCGTCGAACGGACGGCGCGAGCCACCCCAGTTGTCCGGCGGCGAGTTGCCCATCGGCAGGTACAGAAGACCCAGTTCCGGATCGGCTGTGTAAACGCCCCATGCGTTCGGGGTGTCACGCGTCAGCTCGTCGTTCGGGCCGGGTTTCCAGTTTTCCGGGTTATGACCGGCATCCCACGCCCATTCGATCTCGCCGTTGATCGGGTTGAACGCACGGATTGCGCCGGAGGGCTCGAAATTCGCCTGATTGTCGAAAATCCAGCCGCCCAGAACCACGCGATCCTTCACCACCAGCGGCGGAGACGTCACGAAGTGGAAGCCATGCGGCACATGACCGAGATACTGGCGCAGGGAAATGAAGCCGTGTTCACCGAAATCTTCGCAGGGCTTGCCGGTTTCAGCATCTACAGCCAGCAGGCGCACGTCGCCAACCGGGGAGAAAATGCGCTTCTGGCAGGCCTTGGAGCCGTCAGGAGCCGTATAGTCGTCCGGCGCCTTGTAGTAAGATACGCCACGGCAGGCCAGATAAACGTTCGCAGCCAGATCCTCTGCAGCAGGCTTGGGATCGAACTTCCACTTCACCTTGCCGGTCTTTGCATCGAGCGCCATGACCCAGTTATGTGGCGTGCAGAGATAGAGCGTGTCATCGACCTTGATGGGGGTGACTTCAAGGTTGAACTCGTGGCCCTGATCGGGCCCTGCAACAACGCCTTCGTCGGCCTTCTGAACGTCACCCGTACGGGTCACCCAGGCGCGCTTGAGGTTGCTGACATTCGCAGGCGTGATCTGGGCCAGCGGGCTGTAGCGGTCTCCACCCACCGTACGGCCATAGGCCGGCCAGTCGGCGTCGGGCGTATCCTTGGCCGTCAGGTCGGACTGATTGGTCGCGGCCATACGGTCAGCCGGGAGCGTGCCGTTGATGGAGTAGGACGTGAAGCAGCTTGCGATAATCGCAATCATTGCGATCACGGCCGAACCGAGCAGCTCGCGTTTGTCCGAAACCCAGGTCTGACCAGTCCGCCACACCCATGGCAGCAGCATCCAGGCTGCGATACCCACGAGCGTGAAGAGACGGACTTCCAGACCCCAGATGTCGAACCCGACTTCGAACACGGACCAGATGGTCGCCACCAGCAGGAGTGCAGCATACAGACGCGCACCCAGCAGCGGATTGCGGAAGCTGACACCAGCGGCGGCAAGCATCACAAGGCCCATCAGGGCGTAGAACCACGAACCACCGAGAACGAGGAGATATCCTCCCCCTCCCAGCAGGAAAAGCCCGACAACTGCGAGCAGGATAGAGGTTAATGGAGACATTACCCTCTGGAGTGAAGCAGACATGACACCTCGTTCTTGCGAAAAACGAAAACCATTCTCTCTGAAATGATTTGTCTTTCCTGATCATCGGCGGAACGCGTTACCGTTGGCGTTCCGTCATGGCTGTGACGGACGGGACAGCTCTGTTCGTACGTCAGGAGCGGCAATGACCGGCGCTTGCAAAAGCTCCGGCTTTCATGCCTGTGTCCCTTCCGACCCACAGCACTGAACCGGAAAAGAAAGGAGTATTGCGTTACCGATGGCCTGCGAAGAAACACACCCGATACGCAACGCTTCGCCTTTTCCAGAACCCGTCATTCCTGAATGTCTCCGCCGCAGGCTATCCCGTATGGTTCCACCCTCACCCGATTGTGACTGTCTGCGCCGCACCTGTCGCAGAACTGCGACAGGTTTTCGGCACCGGGTGCCTTATCCTGCCCTGAGGGGTGCGCGATGACCGCTGCCGCTGCCCGGACATGCCTGTCGGATTCCTGGGCGAGATGCTCCACGAACTACAATCTTGACCCGTCCGAACGCTGGGAAACACAGGTGCTCAGCCAGCCCGAACTGCGCTTTGTCAGCGGCCGTACGCAGCGGCTGATCCAGAGCGCTCTTCCGGAAATGCAACGGCTGCATACGCTCGTGGATCCGCTGGACTTTACGGTCATGCTGGCCGACCCTACCGGCATCGTCCTCTCCCGTCACACGCAGCGCAGCAATCTGAGCGGCTGCCGACGGTGGCGTTTTCAGGCAGGTGCGGTCTGGGATGAAGCCAATGCCGGGACCAACGCGATCGGGACCTGCCTGCGCGAGGAACGCCCGGTCATGGTCGTTCACGACCAGCACTGGCGCCTGTGTTTCCGCAAGCTGACCGGGATGGCCGTGCCGGTCTATAATTCTATTGGGGATCTCGCCGGGGCCATCGACATCAGTTCTTTTGTGGCCGAGAACGTGCTGCCTGCTGCACCGCTTCTGATGGATGCGCTCCAGACAACGGCCCGGCGCGTAGAAGAGAAACTGTTTCACGACCGTTTCCGGGAGGACATGATCCTGACTCTCGGGCCGTCGACATCATCTTCAGCCATGCTGGTGGCCCTGGATCGGGACGGGCATATCCGTGGGGCCACCCATGCCAGCCGCCAGCATATGAACTGGCCGAAAGGCGAACTGTCTGGCCTTCCGGCGCTCCTGCCTCTGCTCGACAGTCAGGAAGAGCCGAATTTCCGGCGGGCGGAGGCACAGGTGATCCGCTCCGCCCTTGGGACGGTCCGTGGAAATGTGAGCGCGGCCGCACGTCTTTTAGGCGTGAGCCGCGCCACACTGCACCGCAAAATCAAGGCGCTTGGTCTGGATCACTAGGACCGGACAAAGCCTTTGCGTAGTCATCGGGTCGGAACCCGACCAGCAGCACATCCGGCCCCTCCAGCACAGGACGCCGGATCATGGCGGGATGTTCCAGCATGAGCGCCAGCGCCCGGTCCGTATCCAGAGCCTCCCGAAGCTCGGGCGGCAGTTTGCGAAACGTCGTTCCCGAGCGGTTCAGGAGCTTTTCCCAACCCAGTTTCGCAACCCAGCCTTCCAGCCGCGCCTGCGGAACTCCGTCTTTGCGATAATCATGGAAGGTAGCCGCAACACCGTGCTCGGCCAGCCATGCGCGAGCCTTGCGCATCGTATCGCAGTTGGGGATTCCGTAGATCGTGACGGACATGGAATCTGTCTCCGGTCTCAGGCGACGAGGCCGCCATCCACCAGAATGGATGCACCAGTGAT
The DNA here is from genome assembly GCF_018256175.1 of Gluconobacter sp. Dm-44. Lineage (NCBI taxonomy): Bacteria > Pseudomonadati > Pseudomonadota > Alphaproteobacteria > Acetobacterales > Acetobacteraceae > Gluconobacter > Gluconobacter sp. Dm-44. The sequence goes on from NZ_JAERLZ010000005.1 coordinate 100,687, forward strand.
GTAAGAGGCATCGGGGCTGGCGAGGAAGGACACCGTGCGGGCAATGTCGTTAACCTTGCCGTAGGATTCCGTGGCCGTGAAGCTGCGGATGACAGCGGCACCCTGACCGTCTTCGGGGTTGAGATCGGTTGCGATCGGGCCGGGCTCGACGACATTCGCCGTAATGCCCTGCGGTCCGAGATCCCGCGCCACGCCCTTTGCAAAACCGATCAGACCAGCCTTCGTCGCGGCGTAAAGCGAAATCCCCTGAAATGGTGCGCGCTCGCCAAAAGCCGAGCCGATATAGATCAGGCGACCACCCGTCGTCATGTATTTGAGGGCTTCAACCGTCTCGATCATCGCCGCGCGTAGGTTGAGGTTCAGGACATCCTCGATCTGCGTCACGCTCATCTGGGCAATCGGGCCGTAGGGATAGATGCCTGCATTGCACACCAGCGTGTCCAGACGCCCGAACGCCTCATGCGTCTTCGTAATCGCTGCAATATTGCCGTCCGCGCTGCCACCATCAGCCTGCACCGCAACAGCACGACGCCCGAGGGCTTCGACTTCGGAAACGACTTTCTGCGCGGCCTTTTCATTGCGGGCGTAAGTAATGGCGATATCGAAGCCATCCTGCGCCAGCTTCAGCGCGATGGCCGCACCGATGCCGCGTGATCCACCTGTCACGAGCGCTACTCTCTGGGTCATGATCCTGTTCCTTCTGGCTGCATGGACGAAAGATCCATCTTTGATCTGGCAGATCATGAGCCATTTTCGAGCCGGACCCAACCTCCCCCGGAACATTGTGGAGACAGATCCGGACCACAGGCCTAAAACACGTCTCATGTCAGCACAGCCCCAACCCACAGCCTCCCGCCGGAAATGGACGGATATTATCGCGGGGCTCTCGCTGGCGTCGGTGAATATTCCGCAGGTGCTAGGCTATACGCGCATCGCGGCCATGCCCGCCGTTACAGGGCTTTATACGGTTCTGCTGCCGCTTGTAGCGTTCGCAGCCTTTGGGTCCTCCCGGCATTTGGTCGTGGCGGCCGATTCCGCAACGGCGGCTATTTTCTCAAGTGCCATCGGCAAAATGGCGCCGACGGGAAGTCCGCATTACATGACGCTCGTCAGCATGACAGCGCTGCTCTGCGCGGCTCTCCTGCTTGTGGCGCGGGTCTTTCGGCTGGGATTTCTGGCAGATTTCCTGTCCCGCACCGTTCTCACCGGGTTTCTGGCGGGTGTGGGCGTGCAGGTCTGCATCGCGATGCTACACGACATGCTCGGCGTGTCTGTCAGCGCGCATAACCCGCTGCTTCAGGCGTATGACACGCTTCGGCAGATCCCGCAGGCCAGCCTTATGGTCGCCGGGCTTTCCGCTTTTACGGTCGGGGTTCTCATGACCGGACAGCGCCTCGCCCCGCATCTGCCAGCCGGGCTTTGTGTCGTTATCGGCAGCATCGCCCTGAGCATGGGGCTGAACCTTCCGCATCATGGCGTTCCCATCCTTAGCCGTGTCGCAGGCGGGTTGCCGCATTTCGGTCTGCCGGATGTCTCATGGAACGAACTTTTGGCCCTCCTGCCCGTGGCGGCGTCCTGCGTGTTCGTCATCATCACGCAGAGTGCTGCCACGTCCCGGGTCTTCGGGGAGCGGTTTCATGAAACCGTCGATGAGAACCGCGACCTTCTGGGGCTGTCCGCCGCAAATATTGCCGCCGGTCTGAGCGGCACCTTCACCGTCAATGGCAGCCCCACCCAGACCGCGATGGCCGTGCGTTCCGGTGCACGCAGTCAGATCGCACAGGTGACGTTTGCCTGCGTGACGCTCATAGTCCTGCTGTTCCTGACACGCCTGCTGGAGGCCCTGCCCCGCTGCGTTCTGGCCGGGATCGTTTTTACCGTCGCCATCGGGATGATCGACCTGAAAAGCCTGCGCGCGATCCGGCAGGAAAGTCCGGGCGAGTTCTGGCTGGCCATGACGACCGCTGCCGTTGTCGTAGGAGTTGGTGTTGAGGAAGGCATTTTCCTCGCCATCGCGCTCTCGCTGTTTCGCCATGTCCGGCACAGCTACGAGCCGCATACGGTGGTCCTGCAACAGGCCGCAGGCACAGGAATTCTGGAAGCCCTGCCCGCGAAGAACGGGCTGGAAACGGTTCCGGGCCTCATCGTCTTCAGGTTCTGCGCGGATCTGTTCTACGCCAACTCGACGCGCTTTCGGCAGGACCTTCTGGCTCTGGTGGACCACGCGCCACACCCGGTTCGCTGTGTTGTCCTTGATGCAAGCCCCGTCACGGATATCGACTATTCCGCCGCTGCCGACCTGCGGGACCTGATCGCGCAACTCCAGGAGCGCGGAATTACACTGCTTTTCGGGCGGGTGAGCGTCTATCTGCGCTCAGACATGGACCGCCATCACATCACACCTGCCCTCGGGGCAGGGAATATCTACCCGGAACTGCATACGGCGCTGAAAGCCGCCCACGATATTCTGGACGGCCCGGCGCTGTCCGTCAGGCCTTCCTGACGAACTCGGATTTCAGGTTCATCGCCCCGATCCCGGCGATCTTGCACGCAATATCGTGCCCGTCTCCGCCGTCTGACAGGCGGATGTTCTTCACCTTGGTCCCGCCCTTGACGACCATGGACGAGCCTTTGATCTTCAGATCCTTGATGACCGTAACCGTATCGCCATCCGCCAGAACATTGCCGTTGGCGTCACGGATCTCGCCGGACGCCGCGTCATTTTCCGCTCCCGTCTCGGCCGGGTTCCACTCATGCGCACATTCCGGGCACATCCACAACGCGCCGTCCGGATAAACATGTTCGCACCCGCAGACCGGGCATTTCAGATTGCTGTCCATGATGACCTTTTTTCGTTTGTGGCCAGACACTACTGCACGCAGTCCGTATTTCAAAACGGGGATCGGCCGTTTTCATAACCTGTTCGTTTGACAGGACGCGCGCTATCAACAGCCAGACATAGATTGCCACGCTGATGGAAAGACTGTTCCGATGTCCGACGCTACGCCCCAGCCCGTTGCCGCCCCCCTGACGCGCGCCGCCATTTTCCTTGTCCTGAACATCAATCCCGGCACGGATGCGGAAAAGACCATCCGCAGCCTCTGCGCGGATCTTTCCGGCCTGCGCCGCACAGTCGGCTTCCGGGATCTGAACGGGCAGCTTTCCTGCGTTCTGGGGTTCGGATCAACGGCGTGGGACCGACTCTTTCCCGGCCCGCGTCCACAGGAACTGCATCCGTTTCAGGAAATCAAAGGCGTCCATCACGCCGTCTCCACACCCGGTGACATGCTGTTCCATATCCGCGCCACCCGCATGGACATGTGCTTCGAAATGGCCAAGCTGGTCATGGAGCGCCTGCGTGCCGTCTGCACGGTTGTGGATGAGGTTCACGGCTTCAAATATTTCGACGACCGGGACCTGATTGGCTTCGTGGACGGCACGGAAAACCCTGAAAATTCCGCAGCCTGCGAGGCCGCCATCATCGGCGACGAAGACGCGGCTTTCAAGGGCGGAAGCTACGTCATCACGCAGAAATATTTCCACGATCTCGACGCCTGGAACACCCTGCCCGTCGAGATGCAGGAAAAAATCATCGGCCGCAAAAAGCTGTCCAATGTCGAACTCGATGACAAAACAAAGCCCGCCTACGCCCATAACGCCCTGAACGTTGTGACGCGCAATGGAAAACAGGTCGATATCCTGCGCGACAACATGCCGTTCGGCGAGGCGGGCAAGGGCGAGTTCGGCACCTATTTCATCGGCTATGCCCGCTCCCCGTCCGTCACGGAGGAAATGCTGCACAACATGTTCGTCGGCAAACCGGCAGGAAATTACGACCGTCTGCTGGACTACAGCCGCCCCGTCACGGGCTCGCTGTTCTTTGTTCCGTCTGCCGATTATCTGGACGATATCGACGCCTGATCGTGCGAAGGGCATGGTCACGCGCTTGTCCGTAATGATAGACAAACCGGGCCATAAAGCGGAGCGTGATTGAGCATGTATCACTGGGGCAAGCGGGCCGCGCGCTGCGTGATGGGCGTTCTTGGAGTCCTTTTCTGCACGACGGCCTATTCCGCTGACCTCACCGGTGGCGGCTCCAGCTTTGCCGCCCCGCTTTACCGGGGATGGGGCGAAGGTTTTCATCGCCAGACCGGCCTGTCTCTGACCTATCAGAGCGTTGGCTCCGGTGCGGGACAAAAGCTCGTCATGACTTCTGGTGCGGATTTCGGAGCCTCGGATCTCCCACTCTCGGCCACCTTGCTGGACTCAAACAGCCTCTATCAGTTCCCGACCGCACTGGGCGCGATTGTGGTGATTATCAATGTCCCCGGCATTGCTTCGAACCAGATGAAACTGGACGGACCAACACTTGCCGCGCTGTTTGACGGCACGATCACAACATGGGCCGATCCACGTCTCCGGGCCCTGAACCCCGGCCTGCGCCTGCCGGATCTGGATGTGCTTCCCATCCACCGCGAGGAAGCCTCGGGCACCAGCCATGTTTTCGCGGATTATCTGCATAACGTCGCGTCCGACTGGAAAGCCGGGATGTGGGGTGATGGCCCGGAAGCGCGGGGCAATGACGGGGTTGCGGCCAGCGTGCGTCAGTCCATCGGAGGCATCGGCTTTGTGGAATATGCGTTCGCGCGTCAGAACAGGCTCAATACCGTCCGGCTGAAAAACTATGCCGGACAGTTCGTCACGCCGGAAAAAGCGTCGTTCACCAGTGCTGCCACCAGCGCGGACTGGGCGCACGCTGACCATTACGCCGTGAATCTTCTTCAGGCCCCGGCGCCGCAGGCCTGGCCGATCATGAGCGCAACCTTCGTTCTCGTGCCTGCCCATCCGACAGACAAAACGGCAGCCGCCGCCACAAAAACATTTTTCAGATATGGCCTGAAACAGGGCGATGACGTAACGCGGGCTCTGGATTACGTACCGTTGCCCACGAACGTGAAAGACAGGGTCCTGTCCGGCTGGCCCTGAACTCTGGCACGTCATAATAACTTCACTTCACTTCCCCCGCCCCGTCCTGTGAATGGTCCGGACAGTCCACGCCCTCAGGGAAGGGGAGCCGTCTTGCCAGACCGTGTTCCGGGTCATTGCCGATCTCCACACGTCTCCAGCCCTGCGGGAGCACTAGATCCGGTTTTCCCACCGCTGTTCCTGTCCGCCTCCATCTGACGGGATACCGGCATGTCCGAAGGACATTCTCCTTCGCTTCTGCGGCTGACGGGCCGATATTTTGCTCTGCTTTTCCTGATCGGAACCGCACGGGCGGCAACAGCGCCGCTCGTCACCGATGTGCTACCATCAGGTGTTCCCCTGCCCTCTCCGGCACCGGGTTTTGTTTTGCCTCCTGAAGATACGGGCACCGAACTCCTTGGAGATGTCGGCGGCGCACGATCATGGCTGGGCCGGAAAGGAATCCGGTTCAATCTTCAGGATGTCGAGGAAGTCTGGGGCCTCGCTTCCGGCGGCCTGCATCCCGGTCCGACCTATGACGGCATGACGGCCGCAACGCTTCTTCTGGAAACACGCCGGGCCTTCGGATGGCATGACGGGCTGTTCAATATCAGCGCCATTCAGGTCCGGGGACGGTCTCTGGCCGGAGAACGCCTTGGCTCCCTCAATCCGGTCAGTGGTTATGACGCAGGCCGGACGACGCGTCTGTTCGAACTCTGGTATGGGCAGGGGTTTTTCGGAAACCGGCTGGATATCCGCGTCGGAACGATCGATCTGGACACCGAGTTTCTGGTCAGCCAGAACGCGTCCCTGTTCCTGAATGCCAGTTTCGGCTGGCCGCTCTCCACGTCCAGCAATCTCTATTCCGGTGGCCCCTCATGGCCGTTTTCCGCCGTCGGAACACGGATCAAATGGTCCCCCGCCTACCCGCTCGTCCTCATGCTCGCCATCACGGACGACAATCCAACCCGAGGTCCCTTCTATAGCACCCTCAGCCCCACACGGATCGACCCGTCAGGAACGACCTTTTCCACCAAGGGCGGCACTCTTTTTATGGGAGAGGCTCAGCTCTGGGTCGATGCAGCACAAAGCCTTTCGGGAAAGGATGCCCCTGCCCTTCCGGGAACATGGAAAATTGGCGGACTGTACGATACAGGCCGCTTTCCGGACCCGCGTTTCGACAATCAGGGTGGCCTTCTGGGGAGTCCGGAGAGCAATGGCACACCCTTTTACCATTCCGGAACCTGGCTGGGTTATGTCGTGTTTGATCAGGCGCTCTGGCGAACAATGGGCGATCCGGTCAAGGCCATCAACACTTTCGTACGCGCCACCATGGCCAGTGGCACCCGAAACCGTCTTACCGCCGAGGTGGAGGCCGGACTGACCTTTCAGGGCTTTGTCCCTTCCCGCCCCAATGACGTGATCGGAATCGGCTGGGGAACAGGATTTTTCAGCCATCGCGCCAAGGAAAACGCACGGGATGTCATCCGTCTTTCAGATAGCACGGCCAGACTTCTGGTGCCGGAAAACCATATCGAGCTGACATGGCAGGTTCCGGTCCGCGATTACGTCACCCTCCAGCCGGATTTTCAGTATTTCTGGAATCTGGGCGGTCAGGAACCGGTAAAAGGCGCCGCATCCGCATCGCAAGGAGCCGTTCTGGGTCTGAACATGACCACGTCCTTCTAAAACCGGTTTTATGATTTCAATTAAGTTTCAAACTTCGGTTCCGCTTTGCCCGGTAAGGTTCTGTTCACGGCCTGTAAAGCCGGTGACAAAGGAATCTATTCATGACGCAGGACAACGATTTCGGCGGTCTCTCGCCAGACGAACAGGCTCGGGCGCGCATGCGCTACGAAATCATCGATGACCTGGATGAAGAATTCGAGCTTTCTCTGGAAGAAAATGAAGGTGAAGGTCTCGATCCTGCGGACCGTGAATTCCGCCGCACTTATTTCCGCGAACTGATTCGCCTTCAGGGCGAACTTATCAAACTGCAAGACTGGGTCAAAGCCAGTGGCGAGCGGATTGTGGTCCTCTTTGAAGGCCGGGACGCTGCGGGCAAAGGGGGCGCAATCAAGCGCATCACCCAGCGTCTGAATCCCCGGATCTGCCGCGTCGCCGCCCTTCCGGCGCCAAATGACCGCGAACGCACGCAGTGGTATTTCCAGCGCTATGTGGCCCATCTTCCGGCCGCAGGTGAAATCGTTCTCTTTGATCGCAGTTGGTACAACCGTGCCGGCGTTGAGCGTGTCATGGGGTTCTGCACGGACGAAGACTATGAAGAATTCTTCCGCTCCGTTCCCGAATTTGAACGCATGCTGGTCCGCAGCGGAATCCGGGTCATCAAGTTCTGGTTTTCGATCACGGATGAAGAGCAGGAATCACGCTTCCGCGCCCGGATCGAAGACCCACTGAAGCAGTGGAAGCTCAGCCCGATGGATCTTGAAAGCCGTCGCCGTTGGGAAAATTACACTCTGGCCAAGGAAGTCATGCTGGAACGTTCCAGCATCCCCGAAGCCCCATGGTGGGTCGTTCCCGCCGTTGACAAGAAACGCGCGCGCCTGAACTGCATCGCCCATTTCCTGTCACTCGTGCCCTACGAACCCGTCAGCCGCACAGAAGTTGTGCTGCCGGAGCGAGTATTCCATCCGGATTATGAGCGCGAACCCACACCCGAGACCATGCTCGTTCCCGAACGCTACTGAAAACCACGTCTTCTCCTCCCTCTGACGGGAGGAGAAGATGCCTGATTTCAATCAGTCATCCCCGGGAAAGAGCGGTCCTGACGCGACGTTGAAGGCTTTTTCCAAAGTCATTGAATGGGATTTCAATGAAACGAAAGGCAAAATACGACGCTGCCAAGGATATTGCGAGAACCGGAACAAGCATCAGGGAGGCCTGTACAGGAAGCGAGTACGGAAGCAGGAAAGACGTCATCAGCCGCGCAACAATGACGATAACTAGGAAATGAACGAGATATATTCCAAAGGAAATATCTCCAAGCCAAACCAGCCACCGCACCGAAAGAAGCCGGGACATATGGCTCTTTGTCGCAAGGCCATAAATGATGACAGCAGCAAAAATGGCTTCGACAAGACTGCGGAACGGATCGTTGAATGCCGGATCAACCTGGCCTGTCACCACCTCCACTATCTTCCAGGCCCCAACAAGTCCGATCACCGCCACATAGAAAAACAGGTCGGAATATCGTTTCTCATGAGCCTGTAAAATCCTGAAAGTCAGAATTCCGACAACAAAATCGACCGCGTAAACTACAGGAAGACTTTTCCCGCCACCATCGGCAGCAATAAACGATAATACCGCCGCAGTGACAAACGTCAGTGCAGCAAGCCAGAAACGTCCTGTGCAGGCTTTGACCAAGAATGGCAATATCAATGCCACCAGTAATTCGCAGGCGATCGTCCAGTTCTGGGGAACAAGAGCACTGTTCATGCCAACAAAACATCTGGCCAAGATCGAGGCCGATAACGGCACACCATGCGGAAGCAACCCGGCAAACCAGGAATTGGTAAATGGCACGTCCCAGGTCGAAAAAGACGATTTTACATAAATAAGCGATAAAGCCGTTACGACTGCAAGCAGCGGAACAATGCGGAAAAAGCGCCGGACGTAAAATCCAGCAAGCCCACTCACGCTTATGGACTTTCTGAAAAGAGACGGAGACAGGACGAAGCCGCTTAGAACAAAAAATACGACAACAGCCGCTTGCGAATTCAGAAAGATATTCTGGTATGCCAGCCAGAAAGTTTCGCCTCCAGGAAAGCAACGCACATAATGACGCAACAATACGGTTATGGACGCAATTCCCCGCAGTGATTGCAGAGACGGGATATGATCCCCTGAAGAGCTACTCAAACCGGTGGGCTCGTGCGTCCTGTCAGACATTCTGTTTGTTGTTCCTGAAACGGTTTATTATCCAACATTCATACTGGAAACAAAAAAAGAAGCACCCGTTTCCAGGTGCTTCTTTTTCAATCCCGGAACAGACTAATCGCCAGAGCGATTAGCAGCCCCAGTGAGACGTGTTGTGGATCACAGATGCCTGGGAATGCGACGAAGACTGTCCCGATGACGAGAAGCAGCCGTGTGAACCGCTCTGCTGGCCCCAGTTGAAAGAAGAGCTCCAGCCGCTACCGGACTGGGCGGAGTTGCCACCAAACCAGTTGCTGCTGCCACAGCTGCTCGACTGCCAACCCTTGCAGGACGAGAAAGCATTGCTCCAGGACGCAATGATCTGCTTGATGGAAGAGGAGTAGTCACAGCCACCCGATCCCCAGCCCCAGCCCCAGCTCGCGCCATGGCCGCCACAACCCGTGCTGGAGCCATTATGACCGTTCGATCCCGAGTGACCGTCGTGGCCGTTCCAACCGGAATGACCGCTCGAGTTTCCATCATGATGACCCCAGTGGCCACCGTGCCCACCACAATGGTTGCCCGAGTTGCCACTGTTTGCGGACGTATCAGAAATAAGATAATTACCGCTCTTATCCTGAGTAATCGCGAGGGTACCCGGAGTATATCCGGAAGCCATCGTGACACTGTTCAGGGTCAGCGTGTGGTTATCGCTTTCCTGCACAACGAGGCTGTAGCTACCGTCCGTATTCTTGACATACGATGCCGAAAGCGGGGTCTCGCCCGTATTGGCTGTGATTCCGAACTGGGTTTTGGAAGAAACACCCGAGAACTTGGTGTCGACCGTTCCGTCCGAACCATTGAGGAAAAACTGCTCGCTCGACTTGGAGTCGAATGCAACAGAGACACCCGTCGTCAGAAAACCCGTGTACATCGTGCTGTTGCCAGAGAGCGTAATGTGCATCGAATTTTCGACGTTGATGCTGGCTGTCTGGCTACCAAACGTGGAATCAACCAGATTCAGCGTGCCGCCGCCATTCAGACGAGAACCCGCGCCCATGAAAACGTTGCTACGGTTGTTTTCGATGGTAAGGGTGCCGTTCATGACGTTGATGTCGCCAAGCTGAACTGCAGACGGCGTATCGATCACGATCGTGCCGTACTGGAACACCTGGAAAGCACTGGTCGAGAAGACAGGAGAGCTTTCGCTGGACTGGCAGGACGTTGCCGTGATGTCGAGTGTGCCGTATCCACCGATTGTCAGGCTGGGAACCGGCGTTGCACTGACCGTGCTCGCGACAGCTTCTGCCGTGACAGTAGCGCTCGTACCGAAAATGGAAACGTCATGATACGTGGTCGGAGACTCACCCGTCGACCAGTTCGTGACATTATAAAAATCGCCGCTAGTGCCGCCGGTCCAATAAGTCGAAGCCATGTCGCAGTTATCCTGTACTATCGGGAGCAGTCCCGAAAATATTACAATCAATCCCAAGGCGCTCAATTATTGAGTTAGCGCACTTTTGGATCGAATAATGTGCACTTACTCGCACATCCGAAAAATCTTTTCTCATTAATAAGACGTTAATGAGTTTTTTTGTTATCAACACCGCCCTCAAGGCCGAAATATGCGCAACTAAGAGGGCTTTTTCAGCAGAAAGGGCTCAACAAAAAAAATCCAATCCAGACTTTTCGTCAAAAAAGCCAAATATCTTCGGCAGATATTCCCAATAGTTAAAATGTGATTAATTTTGTCCTATTCGAACAAATGCTTAATTTTTAAGCATCAATGAAAAATATACGGAAAATCAACGGAGCATTGTCATTCTCTCAACGAGACGCCCATGCCGCCGATGGCCTTGGCTCCGAACAAACCATTAATATGGACCGGGAATCGGGTTGGTAGGCAAATATGCTAGCACTATGCCCTGCACTGGAAAGAATGAGCAGATCGGAACTTTGATCTTCCACCATCCAGTCTGACTGTATTGGGTAATCTGCATCCGCGCGCAGGTCTTTCCACCCTCGTCGGCGATTTTGAGGTCATGGCGCTGCCCTCCCGAAATAACATCAAAACATTTTAGGAGAGGGTTTTTGTAGGCAACAGCATGAAAGGCGGGTGACAAACCAAAATAATTCGGCAAAACGCAAAGACGAATGATGATAATTTTATTTTCACGGCATGGAACAAACGTCTCAAAAGAAATAATCTTAGAACTTGAACATCTCCTGGACTGGAGGCATCCATAACCAGAATGATAGCGCTGAAGGGTTGACGCACTCTCGTGACTAATAGCCTCGAACCGGAAAATGCCCCGATCCCGGAGCAGGAAACATTTACGAACGTCGGCGCAAAAGCCGCACGCGGTGCGGCACTTCTGCTCGGGGCCAAGCTGTCAGGTCGTCTCCTGGATTTTGTATCGCTTGTTGTTCTGACCCACCTTCTGCTGCCGGCCGATTTTGGCGTCGTGTCTCTGGCCATGTCCGTCATTTATCTTACGGAAGCCATTTTCGAACTTCCCTTATCTCAGGCGCTCGTTGTTCTGGAGACCATAGACAAAGATCATCTCGACACATCATTCACGCTCAGCTTCCTGCGCGGCACCATTATTTGTATTATTATCTTCGTCATTTCCCTCCCATTTTCCATTATATACCACGACTCCCGGCTGTTTCCGCTGCTCATGGCGCTTAGTCTGGCTCCTGCCCTGCGCGGAATGTGGAGTCCGACCCTGACGCTTTACACAAAGCGTCTCGATTTTACGCGCGAATGTATCATCGATTTTCTCGGAAAATTTGGTTCTATGACCGTTGCGGTTATTGTGGCCGTGACAACGCGCTCCTACTGGGCTGTTGCAGCCGCAACGATTACAAATACTGCTTTTGGGATGATCGTTTCTTATGTGATCTCTCCATACAGACCACGCTTTACGCTATCGCGATGGAGCGATTTCAGAAATTTTCTTGGCTGGAGCAGTGGAGGCCAGATCATCAGCGCCATCAACTGGCAATATGACCGCCTTATTCTGGGACGCATGGTTCCTCCGCAAACCTTGGGAGCCTTTTCGATCGCGAGCGATCTGGTGGGGATTCCGTCACAGGCCATTATCGCGCCCCTCAGTCGTCCCCTGCTTTCTGCCCTTGTGGCGCGGCGGGACAACATGGATCACTTCAGAAATCTCTACCAGTTGTCGAACGCCAGTGTGTTCATGATCATTCTCCCTATTTTTATTGAAATGTCTGCGCTTTCAGGGGAGATCGTCCATACGATTCTGGGGGCAAAGTGGGAAAAATCCATAACCTATATTTCCCTGCTCGCCATTCCACCGATCCTTGCAGGATTGGCAGAAGGCATTTCAGCACTGGTCATGGCTTTCAAAAAAAACCACCTTTATATGCGCCTTAATTCTCTGGAATTTGCCTTCAAAATCCCTATCGTCACAGGGGCGTCCTATTTCTTCGGAGCGCTGGGGGCATGCTGGGGACGCATCTGCGTCGCATTCATCATGATGCTTATCTATCTCTCGACCACCAAAACCCTGATCAAAGTCTCTTATGGCGAAGTCTTCTTTCAGAACTGGCGGACCTGCCTGGCCGGCATCGTGTCGTGGCTCAGTATAGAAAGTATCAAATGGTATCTTCTCCCGGCTTCATGGCCTGGCATTATAAAACTCTTCATTCTCGGCAGCGCTGGACTCATGGCTTATGTTCTTGCGCTGCTCGCACTCTGGTCTATGACCGGAAAAAAACCTGGATCGGTAGAAGCCAGGGTCGTTGGACTATGCATGTCAAAGCTCAGGAAAAACCGCGTCGCGCTTTGACAGGCACACTGTCTGCCAGACAGGCATCCCTCCTTGTCAGTTTTTCCTACCCGAAACGTTGCAGCAATTCTTTCGCAGCAGCGTTTCCTCGCGATGCTGCGAAATGCAGAAGCCTTTTCGCCTCTGCGGGATCAGCAGCACATCCCATTCCATTATAGACCAGCTGGGCCAGTGTTACCGCAGCGCCCGCGTGTCCGGATTCTGCGGCCCTGCGATACCATGAATGGGCCTCAGGAAAATTGGGACTCACACCATCGCCCTGAAGATTGATATCTCCGACCAACGCAATCGCTTCAACTTCTCCACCCTGTGCGGCTTTGCGCAACCACGTCTCGGCTTTGGAAACATCCCGCTCCACGCCACGCCCCTGATAATAGGCGATTCCAACCTTCATCTGTGCCGCAGGCCGATCATCTTCAGCAGCTTTCATGAAATGCTCGAAGGCCTGCGCGTCTTTTCCGCCCTCATATTCCAAAACGGTTCCGAGAGTCAGTTCAGCATCCGCAAGACCAGCCTGCGCTGCCTTGCGGATACAGGATAGACCCTGCTCGCGCTCCGCGGCATTTTGCGCGGCTCCAAGCAGATCAAGACCATAGCCATAAAGACCCTGCACATTGCCAGCCTCAGCAGCCCTGCGATAAAGCTCCCGCCCTCTTTCAGGATCGCGCAGAGTGTCAGGCCCTTGCATCAGGAGATGAGCCATCATCGCCATACCGTCGGGATCTCCGCCGTCAACGGCTTTCTCCGCCCAGTGCAAGGCGCCTTCATAGTCAGGCGCTCCCTGTTCGGGAATTCTTTCAAAAACTGTCGCGCGATCTACGGATGCTGGGCCCAGTCCCATGTAACACAACTGTGCCAGTTTATGGCACGCTTGGGCGTGACCATGTTCTGCGGCTTTCTGAAACCAGCGCAGGGCTTCTCCGGGGTTTATAGGGACGTCTTTATCCGCCAGATAAAGCTCTCCCAGAACAAACTGAGCCTCCTCATTTCCTGACGTCGCCAAAGTATGAAGCTGTCTGAGTCCCTGCCTGGCCTTTCCATGCTCCAGCAGTCTCTTCGCATTTTGCAGCTTTGCCTCGGGCCGGAGAAATAACGGGAATCCGAGTTTACTCATGGGACTTTTCCAGACTTGAAGAAATATAAGGTCAGGTTGTGGAGAGTGTTACAGGACAGTGCCTGAATGGCGCAACAAACCGGTGAGAAAAATATTCAAGCCATACTTCCGCTGGAGACCTCAGACCATGCAGTGACAAGGCTACGATCAGAACGCCCACAAGAAGCACTACAACAGACCAATCAGGCTGCTTTTGTTTCGAGGATGTCTGTATTTCCCGATAGCGTGCAAACGTCAGCAACAGAACGCCCACCATTCCCAAAGCGCCCCCCACACACACCTCGGCAACGGAATGGACATGCAACCAGACACGTGCAGCGCCAGCGAGCAGTGCAATCGCCAGAGCCCCCATAAAACCTGCGATCGACAGCCTGCCAAACAGCACAATCATGCTGCCATAAACAAACGTCGTACCTGCTGTATGCCCGCTCGGGCTGTAAAGATTCTGGCCCGGAAGCCGGCCGCATGCTTCAAACTCTAGTTTGAGCACCAGCATTCCGCCAAACACCACGATCACCAGAGCCAGCCATTGGAAAAATATTTTCCGCCGCGCCTGCACGATCAACAGAAGACCAGTCAGGGCCATCACCGGCCACAGGATATTTTCGTCTCCGAAGTCGCTAAAAAACCCGATAAGACTTATGAGACCGTCAGGCACGCACCCGCTTTCCCGCTTTGGTCTGAAGGCGAATCAACGATGACACCAACATGGCCAGCATCACATAAAAATCCATCGTCCCCAGAACGGGGCCTGAAATCAGGGTCGCAACCGTTCGCCCGAGCAATGCAGTAAATGTTGCCTCGATCATCCATGCATCAAGCGATCGTTCACCCGCTGCTGCCTTGATCGTGCGATAGATTTTCAGAAACAGGCTTCCATTCCAGATCACCAGAATCAGAACACCTACAACGCCTATCGTAGCCAGAAAGCCCGGAAGAAGACTGGAGGAACGGTCACTTCCCCAACCGGTCCCAAGGCCATAGGTGTCAAATGCAAGTTGGTACGAATCAGCGTCCTTCTCGGTCCGCTCCTCATAAGAAGCCGACTGTTTCTTGTCCTGGGTTTCCAGCATGACTACCGATGCCGCTTTTACGACATCAGGCGCAAAAGCCGTCAGAGCCAATGTCGTCACCCCCATGCACACTATTCCGCCTGCAATGAACATCATCAGACGTCGGAACAATCTCCTCTCACGACTTAATACGGCGTAAACGATCAACAGGACCAGTCCAGCCAGCATGGCGACATATCCCGTCGTCGACGTCGTCATCAGCAGACACAGGGTACTCATGAAAATCATTAACCGTGTCGCCCAGTTTCCATACCCTCTCAGAGTGGACCATACGGTTGAATAAAGCGTCCCTGTGAGAAATGTCGCACAGGATGAAGGTTCGGTGAAGGTTGCATTGATGCGGGGCACTGGGCCGCTCATCTGCCCATCGAGCACGGCCCAGCCTGGATTGGAATAGAAAAGCTCTTTCGGAAACGGAATGCTTCCGACCAGACGGTGCGCCATCTCCCAGAAACCGATCCCACATGCCAGAGCGGCTCCCAGAAGATAGGCATTGTAAAGCCGACGTGGGTCAGCCTCACGCCGGGTCAGAAAAAAAACAGTCATGACAAACATGACAAGATCTAAAACCAGATAACAATCCTGGGTCATGTTCCCACGCGTGGGCGCAAGCGGAACACGGGCGGCTACGTCGTCCATTTTCTGGGGCCAGACCAGCACAACCCCTTCAAACAGACGGGGCAGCAGAATGGAACCAAGGAGCGCCCAGAAAAACGAGATAAAAAGCGGCACGCAAAATTTGAGGGTCGGTCCAACCGCGGGGAACTTGACCCCCAGCATGAACTGAAGACCCATGAACGCAATGAAGAGCATGCCCGGAGCCATTGTCGGCTGCAGGCCAAGCCCCCCCATGACCAGAACCGCTGCCGCCTGAAAAATGCCTCCTATGAGAGTCAATTCCAACAGACGCTGCGGATCTTTCCTAAAGAAGAAAATGAAGCTGAGGGGCCAGAAAATTAGCCCCATCGCGGTCAGAGGCATATCAGACCCTGTCGTTCGGCCGGGATGGCATGAAGTCTCGCCATTGCTGTTCGACAAAGGATGTGAAGCGTGAGCGGAACAGCTCTTCCGAAAAACGGAGAGCGTTCTGATGACACAGTTCCGGGGTCATATCCTGTTCATGCTCTTCGAACTCCTGAACAGCTGCGACGATGCTTTCCGCGCTCTGGGTGTCAAAAAGAAGACCTGTCACGCCTGACTGGACGATATCGCAGGCTCCCCCGCGGCCATAAGCAATCACCGGCGTTCCTGCTGCCTGTGCCTCAACCAACGAAATACCGAAATCTTCTTCGCCCGCATAGACGAAAGCCTTGGCGCCACCCAGCGTCGACTGGAGTTCGGCATCGGACACATGCCCCTTGATCGAGATATTCGGAGCGTCTCCGGCCTTTTCCCGAACAAGTTCCAGATCTGTACCACCGCCAATAACGATCAGTGTCTTATCAGGCATGTTCCTGAAGGCTTCGACCACCAGATCAATCCGCTTGTAAGGCACCAGCCGCGACACCACGACGTAGTAGTCCTTTTTCACCTGTGCGACCGAAAAACGCTCCAGATTAACGGGAGGCGGAATAACCGCAGCCTCACGCCGCCATGTCTTTCGTATCCGCCGGGCGATATAATTGGAATTGGCGATAAAAGCATCCACTCCGGCCGCGGCACGAACGTCCCAGTTCCTCAGGCGATGGAAAAGCCAGCGGATATAGAAGCCCCGCAAGCCACGATTCAACCCGCTCTGGCGAAGATAGGTGTTCTGGAAATCCCACGCATACCGCATCGGCGAATGCACATAAGACACATGCAACTGATCAGGGCCTGTAATGACGCCCTTTGCCACTGCGTGATGACTGGAGATGACGATATCGAATCCACTGAGATCCCACTGCTCCACAGCAAGCGGCATCAGACCAAGATAATGCCTGAAAAAGCGACGTGCGAAGGGCAGTTTCTGAATGAATGACGTCTGGATTTTACGGCCACCGAGCCGCGCCCGGTCTTTTGGAGACAAAAAATCCACCACGGCAAAGATTTTTGCATCCGGGTAACACTTAATTAATTGCTCGATGACAAGCTCGGAGCCGGCCCAGTTTTCAAGCCATTCATGTACGATCGCAACTCGGATGGATTCCATGTCTCTTTTTTCTCATTCTGCTGCCATCGAACGCCAGTCAATGACAGGTGCCTGCACTCGTTCAACGAAACCCGCGTCGGTGGAAGATACATCGCCCATCGCTGGCAGCGGAATTGGACTTGCGGCGTTTCTGGGAACATTCATCTGGATCGCTGGCGGTTACTGGCTCTTTTCCTGAGCTGTTGCCACTTGAGAGTAACAACCCAGTAAGAGCCTAGACGCCCGGCATCAGAAATGCCGTTCGTATACCTTGATGACATCCCCCGGCTTTACGAAATTCTGGGGATAAAGCAGTCCGGCGACCGTATAATTTCCCTCTTGGCGGATTGTGTAGGCATATCGCTCCCACGACCGGTAAGTGAACCCACCAGCCGCAGCGACAGCGGAAAGCATCGTCATGCCCGGCTGATACGCATATTGCCCCGGATGTTCGACTTCGCCGATTATTGAAATTAAACGGTAGGCCGTAACCTGAACCGCAATCTTCGCATCCCGGAGAATGGCTTTCTGTCGCAGAGCCGCTGTAACCTGTTGACCAAGCTGTTCCGTCGTCAGACCCGACGCGTGAACGTTCCCGAGTAACGGGATATCAATGTCGCCTGCACTGTCGATTCGAAAATCAGAAGTCAGCTGATCCTGCCCGTAGGTTATCAGACGCACCTCGTCATCGGTTCCAAGGCGATACTGCACTGGGTCGTAGACAGGAACCGGCGAAAGACCGGCACCCGGGCTACAGGCCGCCAGAGCAATGCCCGATATGGGAAAAAGGACATATTTCCGCACACTCTGTAACAGCGACATTCGGGAGATTTCTGTCATGATGAGAACTTTATCATAATTGATATTTCACACTTATCATAGCCATATCGATGCTGTATCGGCTGCTCCCCGAAGCATTCGTATTTCGATAGACGTTAGAAGCCTCAAGAGAAAAATGCTGGTCCAATGCCCAATCCACGCCAACGCTGAAGTTGGCATTCAACTGGGACGTCATCGTCTGATATAACGGGGTATTGTTGAAGATAGCCGGGCTCTGTCCAGCTCCGCCCTGTTGAATCTGGAAGCCGGCGTGCAGGACGACATTACGGGAATAGACCTGACGGATATCAAGAGCAGCGGTCGTATAAACAAAACCGATCACGCTTTCAAAAGCACTATCAGAAATCCCGCGTGATACGGTCAGAGACACTCGCGTCATGCGTGTAGGGGTCCATGTCCCACGCAGCTCTGCATAAAACGTATTGAGGGTTTTATAGGCTGAGACATTATAGAATCGATTCTGATACCCCCCCAAAACACGAATACTGAAAGGACCCGGTATTTCATAATCATAGCCGAGCAGAGCCGAAAAGCCGTTGGAATCTCGTGAAGGAAGATGAAACCGGTTATTGGAGTACCGGATCTCAACACCCTGCCCGATCAGTAGCAGATCGCTGCCTTCCGCAAGGCTGTAGCGCACCCCAACCCCTTCAGAGAAAAGGAGCCGATCACGATAGGACTGATGCAGATAGATGTTATCGCCTGGAAGGTCTGTGAAAAGGAAACGCTTCAGATCGAAGTTCGGAATGATCGACAATCTTCCGCGCGTCTCGATCCTATCATCCAGACTGAGATCTTCCGTAAAATAAGGAATGGGCTGATTGACCTCAGCAGCCCCCAGATCAGATGGCATCTGGGTCATCTTCTCATGATCAAACCGATAAGAGAGGCGATGGCGGCCGATCTTTTCATATCCGCGCAGAAAGGCCGTCCAGTTCGTCTGGTTCTGTAATTTCCGCTCCGGATAATACTGCTGGCTAACGGTAGCCCCGATATCAAGCAGTCTTCGATTTTGGGTCAGCAGTCCTTCAAGATTGGCATTGGTTACACTGGCCACACTTGGAACCCCGCCCATCATCTGGTCGGCATTATTGGTATAGCCCCATCCTTCGGACGCCCCCCCACTGATCGCCCAAGGCCCATATTGCAAACCCTGTGATCCATAGCGACGATCCGTATCAGACTGAAACGCATCGACAGAAAGGCCGTCTTCGGCGCTTCCCAGCGCAGAGAGATTCTGTGTCACGACCTGCGCATGCGCCGCCCCGCTCAGAAACAGGGAGAGCTGCGAGGCGATCCCGATCTCAAGCGCAAAAAACAGACGCAAACCAGTTTTTTCACGACACACGAACATAGGACCTCTTCTAACAGAAAAAGATCCACCCAGAAATGCTTCGATTGCAGCAATAGCGACAGATATGAGACATATACGCTATGACGATTTATTAATTGTCAATATTGTAGACGTACATATGTTTTTGTGTCTATAAAAAGCCTTAATTACCGAGAGATCGTTATTTTTGTACCCGTTCGCCCGGAGACTAATTGGGGAACAACGCTGCTATCGCATCCGGTAGCATCTTTGAAATGCAGAGAGCCGATGAGCCTATTTCCTTCTTCTTTCCCCCAAGACGCTCTCGAAATTTTTCCAGACAGGGAAGCCTTAACTGCGCCCGACGGCGTGCGCTCCCGATTAACATCTGATCGCTCATCAAGGATTTTTTTCGTCTTTCTTGTAAGTGACGTGATCGCTTTATGCTTTTCGGTACTGTTTGGCAGCTGGGTCGCCTCAGTCCTGCACAACATGTCCTCTGGAGACCCAGCTTTTCTGGATGCCCGTATCAACGCGGTGCACACGATGGGCTCTCTTATGCCCATCTGCCTCGGCGTTCTCCTCTATATGTTTGCGAGCGGAGAATACCGCATCCGGTTTCCGTTCTGGAGTGAGTTCGGGCGCCTGATCACAGCCGCTTTCTGTGCCTTGCTGGCGACAGGTTTCTGGGCCTTCGCCTTTCAGATTTCCGGGCCGCGCTCTGCGCTTCTGCTGCCCTGGATTATCTTTCCCTTCTTTGGCGAATTCATGCGGCAGTGCGCCAGGCGCATTCTCCACACACTGCGTTTATGGCAAATTCCTACGGTTCTGATCGGAAACGAGACCGAAACTGCTCAGGTACGTCATGTTCTGGCCAGCGAAACGCTCTCCAGCTACGAAATCATCGGATCCCTGAGCCCCGAAGCCGCAATAGGGTCTCTGCTGGCTTCTGAAAATGCGAATGCATCTTCAAGATTTCAGTTTCTCCTCTGCCTCGACCCGACCGACACGTATTCACGCGATATCATCGAGTGGCTGACGCGTCGGCGCGTTCCTTTTGCGCTGATCCCGCAGATTTCCGGGATGCCCACGCACGGCCTGACACAATCGTCCTATTTCAGCCACGACACCATTATTCTGTCCTACAAGAGCAATCTGGAAAATCCGCTTCAGCGCAGGCTCAAATTCACCTTTGATTTCCTCGCCGCCCTGCTTCTCTTCATTCTGGTCCTGCCCGTTTATGTGATCCTCTATGTCCTGATTGCTCTGGACGGTGGTCAGCCAATCTATGGTCATCGACGGATTGGCCAGAACGGGCGTGAGTTCAAATGTCTGAAATTCCGCTCAATGGCGAAGAATTCCGATGAACTGCTGAAGCAGCTTCTGGAGACCGATCCTCTTGCCGCGGCCGAATGGCAGGAAACCCAGAAACTTCGCAATGATCCCAGAATCACCCGTGTTGGTCACTTCATCCGGAAAACGAGCCTTGATGAACTGCCGCAGCTCCTCAACGTATTACGCGGCGATATGAGCCTGGTCGGGCCACGACCCATCGTTCAGGCAGAAGTCCGTCATTACGGCGAGAATTTCGATTATTACCAAGCCATCCGTCCTGGAATTACCGGGCTGTGGCAGGTCAGTGGCAGAAGCGATACCGGCTATGCTGAACGCGTCCAGCTGGATCGATGGTATGTGCGTAACTGGACTTTGTGGCACGATATCGCAATTCTTGCGAAAACCCTACCCGCCGTTTTCCTGAGACGCGGCGCACGGTGAGCAGGACACATCACTCATGAGCCAGATTTCCGGTGCAATGCCCCCACAACAGTATTCCCCGATGGACATTGGTCCTGCCCCCGAGCAGGAATTCGCCGGTTTCGGTAGAATTTTCTCCATCCTTCGCCAACACAAACTTCTGATGTGTTCCGTTGCGGGCGGCACTTTCCTTCTGGGAGCAGCCGCCATTGCGACACTGAAGCCCTATTACGAATCTGTCGCCGAAATTGCGATCGGTGCACGGGGCATGATTTCCCCATCGGAACTCAGTCCTTATGCAGACCGTGCGCTGGATCTGGTCGCTCTTAATACCCAGATTGATATCCTCAAAAGCCCAACCATTGCCCTAATGGTGACGCAGCGTTTGCACCTCGCGGACACTCCTGAATACGTCAAGGCTTTGAATCCTTCTTTTGTGTCACAACTCAAGAAAAAACTTGGCCTTCAAAAAGCCTCCCCTCCTCTGACGCCGCAGCAACGTAACGAGGTGGTTTCCGGTCTGCTCATGGGGAAAGTTCACATTAGCAATGATGGGCGCTCCGCGATCATAGGAATTACTGCACGATCTGCAGGTCCTGATTTGGCGCCCGCCATCGCTAACGGCTACGTCAAAGCCTATCTCGATTTCGAGCAACAGGCCAAGATTCAGGCCGCACGGAACGCGAGCCTCCTTCTGGAGGAACAGATCGCTCCCCTGCGCCAAAGATCAATCCAAGCCGAACAGGAACTCTCGCGGTACAGGCAGGAGCATAATCTCTACCTGTTGGGCGATGATTCGGGCGGCGATTCTGGTCGGACGGCCCGTATTGCACTGCCTGCCACACCCAATGACCTTCATCTGACACAGATGAATCATGAACTCGGCGAAGCAGAAGCAGATCTGGCGAGCAAACAGGCTATTTATCACGAGGCTGCTTCTAGCGGTAACGTTGGAACCATTACTGCCATCACCGCCTCCCCCCTGATTCAAGGCCTCAGACTTCAGCAGACCCAGATCAACGCCCGTATTTCGACACTCGCATCCACGGCACTGGAACAGAACCCGGAGCTGGTCGCAGCGCGCGCCCAGGCCGCACGCATCGATGCCCAGATTGCGGCAGAGAGCCAGAAACTTCTTCAGAATTTGCGTTACGAAGCGGACGCTGCCCAGCAGCGGGTCAATGCTTTAAAAGAGCGCACTAACGCCCTGCAGGCGAATGTCACGGAGGAAGAACACGCAGACATCCGGCTTCGCCAGCTTGTGGGGGAAGCAACTGCGGCACAAACCCTGTATCGTGACTACCTCTCACGCCTTGGTCAGGTGTCCGCAGAAACCACCATTCAGCAGGCAGAGGCGCGCCTGATTACACCGGCAAACCAGCCTCTGGGGCCGGCGGGGCCGCCTAAGAAGCAGTATGGCATATTGTTGTTCCTGGTTTCTCTGGGGCTGGGCGCTGGTGCGGCCCTTCTGCGTGACCGCTCCCGCAGCAGTCTGCGGACGCTCGCCGAACTGGAGCAGCAGACACGGCTGTTCGGGCTCGGCGCACTCCCGCGTTTCAGAGGCTCGCTTCGTGAACAACTGACATCCGGGGACTCCCTGTATGGCCGGATGCTCAACTCCATGCGGGCCATCCTGACCTTCGGCAATCCCTCGATCCGTACGAAGATCACGGTCATCACCTCTGCGGAGAGCGGCGAAGGAAAGACCACGCTCGCCATTTCGCTGGCTGCCAGCATCGGGGCGCTCGGCAAACGCGCTCTTCTGATCGACTGTGATGCCCACCGGCCCAGCGTCCTGCGCGCGCTCGACCTCAGAGCACACGAAGAAGGTTTCATCCATGATGCCCTCCCGGGGCTGGATATTTTCGTCGCTAGCCAGACAGGCGAACCCGGCGTCCTGAATTTCGGCGCCCTCGGAGAATTTCTGGAGAAACATCGCGGCGAATACGATCAGATCATTATCGACACGCCACCCATTCTGAGCTTTCCCGAAGCGGGCGTTCTGGCGTCCTTTGCCGAAGGTGTCATCATCGCCGTCAAATGGCATCAGACATCCGCAAGTGCCGTGATCGAAACGCAGAGAATTTTGCGGACACATCACGCAAACTGTCTGGGCGCGGTCCTGACCTTTGTCGATATCGAAAACCTGCGACCGGAAGAAAGCCTTCGTATGGGTGATTATTCACACTACCGCAAGCTTGTTTCTTCTTCGTAATGGCCGTTCCTCCTATGAACAAATTTTTCCTTAACGGACGCTTTTCCGTCCAGTCGCTTAGTGGCGTTCAGCGTTTTGCGACGGAAATTACGCGTGCCCTTTCGGAAATCTGGCCTGCGGATCTGCCACGCCCAGAACTCCTGACACCCCGGACAAATCCCGGGACTTCAGTGTCTGTCGATCTTGGTTTTCCTGCGCGTTCCTGTGGCCGGTTCCAAGGGCAGATCTGGGAACAGATTGATCTACCAAAGGCCGCGGCATCAGGATTACTCGTGAATCTGGGCAATACGGCCCCTCTTCGTCTGTCATCGCGGCATAGTCGACAACTGGTTGTCATTCATGATGCCGGTGTCTTTTCAACGCCACAGTCTTACTCGCGTCAGTTTCGCGCCTATTATAAGATTTTGCATCGCCTTCTGGCGCTGGGCAAAACGCGCATCGTTACGGTCTCAGAGTTTTCCAGAAATGACATCGCACGTCATTTAAAGATCGATCCTGCACGTATCAGCGTCATCACCGAGGGTGCGGATCATGCCACCCGCATTGCGGCGGACAGATCCGTTTTAGAGACCCATGGTCTGGAAAGCGGAAAATACGTTCTGGCAGTTGGCAACAAAGCACCTCACAAAGATTTTGCAGCCCTTGATCATCTGGCAGCAACGCTGGGTCAGCGCGGGATCAAACTCGTCATCAGCGGTGGAATGAACGGACGGGTTTTCAGCGCAGGCGCTCCTGATCTGCAACATGCAACCTATGTCGGCAGGGTTACGGATGCGGAACTGCACGCGCTCTACAGCGAAGCCGAGTGTTTTGTCTTTCCGTCCATCTATGAAGGTTTCGGCCTCCCGCCCGTAGAAGCTATGGCAGCCGGTTGCCCGGTTGTTGCCCGCGATATTCCCGTCCTGCGCGAAGTATGCGGTCAAGCCGCCCTGTTCGGTCGAGCCCCCGCCGATCTGACGGCGCGTGTCATTGAATTGCTCGACAATCACGAACGCGCCAATGACCTTCGCCGCGCGGGATACGAACAGGTTCAGAAATACCGCTGGACGATCGCCGCAAGACAGCTTCTAGACATCATGCGCGAGGAATCTGCCAAATGCTGACAGCTTCCCGCCTATTGGCGATAATGATTGGCATCGCTGCCATCGTACCTGCCTATGCACAGGACGAGAGCGCAGGCCTTTCCCCAAGAAAGATGGTCTTATGGTGCACAGTCATGGATGGAGCCTCGAAACGCCTTTTCGCGTCTGATCCGGTTCCTACATCCGCACTTAGCCATATGGCTCTATGGAATGCCAACAGTCGTTTTATAACAATCGTCAATAGTCGCTACAATCTGACGATCCGTAACAACGATCATTCATGTTCCGTTTACCTCGATATGACACACGCTACAAAAGCCCGCGACGTGCTCGTCTCCCTAGCGCAACAGCGTGGCAACCGTATTGTAAACGTCGGATCGAATTAATTCATGCCCCCCGATACAACCCAGATGCCCTCGGCAGACCTCCTCTGCCCTCACGGTTCTCATGAGGACAACCGACAGATGCAGCCGACACCCACGAACACTGAAGAGACTGTGCTTTTTACAGAAAAAATGCAGGTCGTCGTGGGTATCGCCACCAGTAGCCGTCCAACAATTCTGGCCGAACTCGTGCGTCAACTGGCTCATCAAACGGTCAAACCACACAGAATCATCATCAGTTACGCCAAACCGGACGATATTTCCGCTATTCCCCAAACACTTCGGGACATGGCTTCAGTCGAATTCGTCACCGGGCATCAGGGAGCTGCCGTTCAGCGCAATGTCATCCTTGACCGCCTTAAAGACGAAGATATCGTCCTGTTTTTCGATGACGACTTTTTTCCCCACCCAACATATATCGCCCGTATCATCGAAGCATTTCGTGACAATCCCAATATTCTGGGCGCAACAGGACACGTTCTGGCGGATGGCGCACAAGGGCCCGGTCTGCTGATTGAAGATGCAAACCGTCTGAATGCCCAGGCTGACACAGCGGCAGTTTCTAAAATCGAAGATGCTTTCAACACTTATGGCTGCAACATGGCGTTTCGTTGTGCCGCCATAAAACGTCTTTGCGCGCGCTTCGATGAAAGACTCCCTCTCTATTCCTGGTATGAAGACATAGATTTTTCCCGCTCTCTTCTGCCTCATGGCCGGGTCGTCAAGGTCAACAGCGCACAAGGTGTGCATCTTGGAAACAAGACCGGGAAAGGCTCCGAACTGCGGCTAGGTTACTCCCAGATCATCAATTGCATTTATCTGGCTCAGAAAGGAACGTATCCTTGGTCCAACGCCCTGAAAAGCGCAGGGCGGCATCTCGTTATTAACACCCTGAAATCATTCAGACCAGAATATTACATCGACCGCAAAGGCCGTTTGCTAGGCAATCTGATCGGACTTGGCGACCTGCTGAGGAACCGCATTACGCCAGAACGAGCTGCAAAACTTCATTCAAATAAAAAGGCTTCCTGAGATGCGATTCTCCTTGGTTGTCTCGACTCTGGCCCGCCCTGCCGAAGTCGAGGCCTTCATGCAGGGGTTAGAGAAGCAGACGTTCAAAGATTTCGAAGTCATTCTGGTCGATCAGAGTCAATCGGACATCTACGAAGATCTTGTCGCTCGATACAGCGCCAAATGGCCTTTGAAACACCTTCGCCCCGAGATCAACGGACTGCGTTATGCTCGCAATTTTGGCGCAAACCTCGCAGTGGGCGACCTCATAGCCTTTCCGGACGACGATTGCATTTACGAGCCCGACACGCTGGAACGGGTGAACGCCTATTTCCGCAAAACAGATGATACAGGCTTCATTACTGGTGCCGTGCTCAATCTGGACGGCGCCCCCACAGCCATGGGGCGCTGGCTAAGAAAAAGCCAGAACCTGAATAAGCATAACATCTGGACCGGGCTAATCGAGTTCAATTTTTTCATGCCGCGCAACACGTTTGAAAAAATCAATGGGTTCGATGAAGATCTGGGGATTGGAGCCCCATTTGGGTCTGCAGAGGGCCCTGACCTTGCCCTCCGCCTGATGGCGGTAGGATCGAAAGGGTATCACGATCGCGCCCTTCTGGTCCGCCATATGGACAAACCGCCCACTCTCAACCGTGAACGCGCCTATGACTATGGCATTGGGATGGGGTATGTCCTTCGCAAGAACCGTGCAGCCCTGAAAACAGTCATGACATTCTTTATCCGCCCCTTCGGAGGGATCTGTCTCAGCATCATCCGCAGGCGATCTGAAATGACAGCCTATTATTTCAAGATGCTTCAGGGGCGATTGTCTGGATATTTCTGCCAGGCGGCCAGTGACGCAGCCCGGCATAGTGCAGGAAAAATTCTTTCCTGACAGACGTTTTTTTACAAGTGGGAAAGACATACCGCCATGCAAGTTCACTCACTGAAGATCCTCGCGATCGCCAGCCTGGTGGCAGTGTCGATTTCCACTTCACCTGTCATTGCCCGTCCGAATGATCCTGCCGCGATGATCGCAGCCTGTCCCGCATGGCCAGCCCATTGTCGGGTCGATCTGAATGGGCGGGTTTACAGACTTCAGAACACCCTGCACCTCAATCCGCTTACGACAACTCTGACCAATGGCGTATTGGACGCCTCCAGCCTTCCCGATGGGCAGCCTGCAATCCTTGTCTCATCAGATGGTAAAGGGCAGCCGGAAAGTTACGATACTGCCTCTAACAGCATTGATCATCTTGTTCTGACCGGTCAGTCCAAAGCAGACGGAATCGTTCTGGACAACAAAGATGATGATAACATTCGTGCCGCTGCAATTACGCTGGAAAACGTCTCCATTTCAGGCTTTCGGCGGGGACTGACTTTCGGAAACCATGCCTATGTTTTCGGTCTCTCGCATGTTCAGATCCATAATAACGCGACGGGGATCTATACCATTCCCAACCCCTCGGATGCCGGTGAACGGATTGCGTTGGAAGACGTCAATGTTTTCAACAACACACTCGGCGTCGATGATGAAGGCGGCATGGAGTTGGACTGGCTCGCATCACGTCTCGATTATAACGCGACAACCGCCTTCATTTCCGGTCCGTGGACGTTTGACGGGCATATCGAACTTGCTCCTCCGCAGACGCCTCCGATCCGGTTGCACGCCTTGGTCGGAAAACCAGCAGGTTCTCTTTACATGACCACCGGATCGATCATTCTTGTCAACCAGTCTGGCGGCAAGGCCAGCAGTGATTACTGGGTCCAAAGCGACAGTCCCTACAGCACCATCCAGTTTCCAGCCCAGACTTATGGTGTCCGCGGAAAGATCGGCATCATGAATGGCCCCGCCGCCGTTTATGGTCCCGCCTTTCCGGCGTTCAATCCTCACTGATCAGACAAAGCCCCTGATGAGGTGCAAAGCCTGATCAGGGGCCTGTCGCCTACGCCATCCAGCGTCTGACAGATTCAAGAGCCAGTGTCAGAAGTTGTTCGGCCCGCTCGGACGTCGCCGACTCAACATATACCCGCAATTCCGGCGCATTCCCGGATGGCCGCAGATGAATGATGTCGCCACGTTCGAACGTCATCCGGATACCGTCCGTTTCGTCAACAGCAGCGACTGGCCCGCAGGCTTCCGCGAAGCCCAGGGCTTCACTCACCGCTGGAACATCCTCGCGCAGAAGGGCCAGACGGGCCTTGCTTTGCTCTGTCGGGACATCTTTTAGACGGTCGCTCACCGTGAAGCGGGGCGGAAGTGTTTCAAGCAGCTCCGCAAGCCCACTCTGCCCGCTTCGGGCCGAAACCAGCGCACAGAGCATCGGCAGGACGGCATCGCGCGTCGGCAAAGCCACGAGACGTCGGCCGTCATGCTCGATATCGCTGGCGAGCAGAAAGCCCCCATTGGCCTCATAACCAACGGACGGAACATTTCCCTTCTCCACAGCATCCGTCATGCCTGACACGACAAACGGCGAGCCAATGCGCGTTCTTTGAACGAAGGGCGCAACGCCTGACGCTTCCAGCGCCGTATTGCTGCTGACGGGCGTTGTGACGGAAACGGCGCCAAGTTTGCGGGCCGCGAGAATGCCTAGTACATCCCCCCGGAGCCAGCGACCGTTCTGATCCGCCAACAGCGGTCGATCGGAATCGCCATCCGTCGTGAGGATCGCATCGAACTGTCCAGTCTGCGTCCAGTCCCGTGCGAGAACAACGTCTTCCGGGCGCACGGCTTCCGTATCGACCGAAACGAACACGTCCGAGCGCCCCAAAGGATGCGCTTCCCCCCCGAGGGCTTCGACGACGGACACCAGAACGTCCCGGCCTACAGCGGAATGCTGATAGATCCCGAGTTTCAGACCCGAGAGCGCTGTCGGGCCGAAGAAATCGACATATCTGGCGACATATTCCGGCAGCACATCAGTCAGAGGCGGAACTGCGACGTCAATTTTTAGCGCGCCGTGCTCATCGAACCAGCCATCCGGAAGTGTGACGTCCTCATGCCGCATGGCAGCTTCGTCGCTTTTGAGAAATTCGCCGTGCGCGCGGTTGAACTTGATGCCGTTCCGGTCGTCCGGAATATGGCTTCCCGTCACCATGAGGGACGGAATGCCCCTGCCAAACGCATAGAGGCTCAACGCAGGCGTCGGCACAAAGCCGCAGTTTACCGGCTGGCCTTCCATCCAGAGAATGGCAGCCGCACAGGCACGCAGAATACGCGGCGTACTCGGCCGCAGGTCTCCGGCGATGGCAACAGATGTACCCGGAGCAAACTCGTTCAGCGTCTGTAAATGTTTGAGATAGCCGACGGTATACGCAAAACAGACAGCATCCGTCATGGACGTCACAAGCCCACGCGCGCCGCTCGTTCCAAACGCAACGCCTGATTCCACCATCCAGTCAGCTATTTTCATATGTAATCAGTCCCAAACAGTTAGAAAAACAGGCGATGGATGGACATGTCAGTGCCTGATTGCGGGCAGTAAGACGCGCTTCTTTTTGCATCCACTCAAGAAGAAGCATTTCCTGTTTTTATGGCTGACGGTTGCTGTGATGACAACCGTGCAGGTTATCCGAACCAGATCAGATTTCTGGCCCGTCATCGGGACATCAGCGTGATAAGTCACACTAAATCTTAAAATATCACAGATATATGTGTTCTATATCTCGTAATCGGTGATATGGCTGTCCTTCGAATTTGCGTGTCCCTGACACTGAAGCCGTCTGGAGGGCCAGAAATGCGCCGGGATTTCATCATCGGAATCGATAGCGGTTCCACCACGACCAAAGCCGTTGTGTTTTCGTCCACAGGGGCCATCGTCGGAACAGGGCGACGCCGTGTCGCACAGCACATGGAACGCCCGCATCACGTCGAGCGCGATATGCACGAAGCGTGGCAGGCCGTTATTGGGTCCATTCGCGATGCGCTGAGCACCGCGGGGCTGGACGGAAATGCCATTGCCTCTGTCGGTGTCACCGCGCACGGGGATGGTGTTTTTCTACTTGATCGCTCAAGAAGTCCACTTGGTCGGGGCATCATGTCGCTCGATAGCCGGGCGACTGCCATTCACGAACGCTGGAAGCATGACGGCATTTCCGATCTGACACTCCCGATCGCGGGTCAGCGCCCGTATGTCTATTCGGCGAATACCCTGCTCGCCTGGATCCGGGACAACGAACCGGAACGGTATCAGGCGATCGGGTCCGTGATTTTTGCCAAGGACTGGATCCGTTATTGTCTGACGGGTGAAATCGCGACGGATCTGACCGAGGCCAGCACGTCTTTCACCGATTTGTACACTCAGGATTACAGCGACGACCTGCTGGATGTTCTCGGCCTTGCGGACATTCGAAACGCGCTGCCGGAAATGCGCCTCTCCTGTGAACAGGGTGGCGTTGTGACCGCCGAAGCCGCAGCGCTGACGGGGCTTGTGGCCGGCACGCCCGTTTCGGTCGGGTTGCATGATGTGACGGCCGCAGCCGTCGGTCTGGGCCATACCAGAGCGGGCGATCTGTCGATCACGGCTGGGACCTTTTCGATCAACGAGGTTTTCCGCGACCGGCCTGTCGTCGGGGAAGGCTGGGCCTGTCGGGCAGGATATCGTCGCGGCCTGTGGAACTGCATGGCGATTTCTCCGGCGTCTTCGAGCAATCTCGAATGGCTGGCAAAAATCCTCATGCCCGGCGATCAGGACGCTGCCCGTGTTCTTTCTGCGGAAATAGAAGCGCGCTTGTCCCAGCCGGGAACCCGTCCTGCGGTTCCGCTGTATCACCCGTTCCTGTTCGGCTCGCCCTATGACGCCCCCGCCAGCGCGTCCCTGTTCGGTGTGCAGTCCTGGCATGACCGGGCGGATCTGTTTCAGGCAATGGTGGAAGGAACAGTCTTCAATCATCGCGAACATGTCGATGCCCTCAAACAGACCGGACCCGTCCGCAGGATCGGAATTTCGGGAGGCGGAAGCGGACAGCCTGCCATCGCCCAGATGTTCGCGGATATTCTGGGTATGCCTGTCCGCATCCCCGAAGTCCGCGAGGCCGGGGCACTCGGTGCGGCCCTGACTGCGAGCGTTGCCGTAGGATTATACGCAAACCTTGAAGATGCTGTGGCCGCGCAGGACGTGCCAATGCACACCTACAGGCCGCAGCCGGACCGCGAACGCGTTTATGAGGGAATTTATCGCCGCTATGTCGCACTGACGCAGGCCATGAGGCCGTTCTGGTCAGATCTTTATGATGGCGGAACGTCCTCGCTGAAGCCTGCCACAACAGAGCGTTCCCGCGAAAACGATCTCGTGGAGGCCGGACCGGTTCTGAACTACGCGATGGCCGGCACCATGACACAGGGAGCACGGCCATGAGCGGACTGAAAGATATCCGCGATAATGCGGAGTTCGATGTCGTCATCATAGGCGCCGGCATCAACGGAGCCGGGCTGTTTCGCGAACTGGCCCTACAGGATCTGCGTGTCCTGCTCGTTGATCGGAGCGACATCTGTTCCGGCGCTTCCTGCGCGCCCTCGCGGCTGATCCATGGCGGAATCAAATATCTCGAAACGGGTGAATTCCGCCTGGTCGCGCAGTCCACTCTGGAGCGCAATCTTCTGCTGCGAAATGCGCCGCATGTGGTCAAACCCTTGCCAACGGTTCTGCCAATCCGCTCCTGGTTCGGCGGCATCGTCCCGTCTTTAAGGAAATTCCTGCGTCTGGGCGGAAAAATGACGGACCGGGGGGCTCTGGTGCTGGAAGCCGGACTTCAGATCTATGATTTTCTGGGACGGCGCGCACGTGTCATGCCTCGACACAGCCTGTTCCTCAATCGCAGAACGCGGGAAGAATGGCCGCATATGGCGACGGACGTTCTCGCCACCGCACAATATTATGACGCGGCCATCACCCAGCCCGAGCGGCTTGGTTATGAATGTGTGCAGGACGGGCTGAATGTTGGGACCGGCTGCGGGATTGCGACCTATACCGTTCCGGTTTCATT
The DNA here is from genome assembly GCF_018256175.1 of Gluconobacter sp. Dm-44. NCBI lineage: Bacteria > Pseudomonadati > Pseudomonadota > Alphaproteobacteria > Acetobacterales > Acetobacteraceae > Gluconobacter > Gluconobacter sp. Dm-44. The sequence continues at coordinate 132,232 of NZ_JAERLZ010000005.1, forward strand.
TGCCGACGGCATTCTGCGCCTCAGGGACAGCATGACCGGAGAGACACGCAATGTCCGCACACGGGCGCTTGTGAATGCTGGAGGCGCGTGGATCGATCGCATCAATGCCGTCCTCGGCGAGACGACGCGGTATATCGGCGGCACGAAAGGCTCGCATCTGCTTTTGCGGCATGATGGGCTTCTGCGCGAACTCAAAGGACGCATGATGTATTTCGGAACGCCGGACGGACGGATCTGTCTGGCCTATCCGTTTTACGGTCATGTTCTGGTCGGCTCGACGGATATCCGGATCGAAGATCCCGATACCGCCATCTGCACCGATGACGAACAGGAGTATATGCTGCGAATGGTCGCGGACCTGTTCCCCGGCTTCAGCTTCAGTTCTGATGATGTAGTTTACCGCTACAGTGGCGTCCGCCCCCTCCCCGCGACCGATGCATCCGATCCCGGAGCCATCAGCCGCGATCATATCGTGCATGAAAACCGGCTTGGAGACACGCCGCTGCTATCCTTGGTTGGCGGGAAATGGACGACATTCCGTGGGCTGGCCGAAGAGGTTGCAGACCGGCTGCTCGAAACGCTGGGCGCTGCACGACACCTCTCTACTAAGACTTTCCCGATTGGCGGCGGCCGCGATTATCCGGCGCCGGAGCGCTATTCCGCGTATCTGGATGAGTTTTTCGTGACCTATGGCATGCCGCGCCAGAGGGCCGGAATTCTGCTGGAGCGGTACGGATCGCGCGCGCGCGCTTTTGCGGTGTTCTGCCAGAAGGAAGCCGACGCGCCACTGCGGACGCTCCCGACCTACACACGTCGCGAACTGGCCTTCATCGCTTCGGAAGAACTGGTCCGCACCCTTTCCGATGTTCTCTTTCGCCGGACGCCCGTTGCCCTGAGCGGCCTCCTCACACCCGACGTCGTTCTCGAAGTGGGCGGTGTCGTGGGCACAGCTCTGGGATGGAGCGCGCAGGAAACGGACCGGCAGTGCCGCGCCGCCTGGAAAGAAGCGCAGGAGCGCCACAACCTGAAGGGCGACCTCCCCGACACCTCCCCCTCACAGACAGCCCTGAGAGCCTGAACCATGAACCGTTATGAAGAAAAAATCGCGCGCATGCTGGCCGGTCAGGACGACCGTACGGATTTCATTCTCGCAGATGCCAAGGATTCCGACATGGCTGCGGGCATCAGCGCCACAGGTCTGCGTCGCGACCCCAGACAGGGTCATTCCCGTTTCCGGACGCGGCGCGAATATGTCGACGTGATCCACGGCATCCTCCAGCAGGACATCGTGGACATCATGCTGACGTCGGCCTCCATTCTGGAGACCCTGATCGCGGAAGACGGTTTTGCCGGAACCCGGATCCAGTCCGCGATCCGGGCCAATGACACGACGGATCTGTGGCGCGGACGGGGTGGTTCCTACCAGTCCCAGAAATCCGTTCCGTTTCGCTCGGCATCGCTGAAAAAAGCGCAGACCAGCCTTGGCCTGTATTCCATGACTTTCAATGGTGACGCCGAACAGGACAGCTTTGCGCTGGAAGAATTCGCCCGCTTTCGGGAAGAAGCCGAAGAAAGCCGCTTTTCGTATTTCCTTGAGGTCTTCAATCCCAATGAAGGCCGGATCGCACAGCCGGATCGCGGCTTTTATCTGAACGACATGATCGTCCGCTGTCTGGCAGGTTTGCGGCGTGAAGAACGCCCCGTTTTCCTCAAGGTGCCCTTCAATGGCGCGGACGCCCTGAGCGAACTCTGTGCGTTCGATCCTTCCGTGATCGTGGGCATCATGGGAGGCAGCAGCGGAACAACGCGCGACTGCCTGGAACTGATCCATCAGGCGCAGTGCTGTGGTGCGCGCGCAGCGCTTTTTGGCCGCAAGATCGTGGATGCAGATGACCCGCTTTTACTGATCGAGGCCATGCGCAGCGTGACAGACGGAGCCCTGTCGGCGAAAGAAGCAACACATCTCTATCATGAAAAACTGGGCGCTCAGGGCGTACCGCCCCTCAGGGAGGCGGATCTGGATAGCGTGGTGACCGAAGCGGTCCTGCTGGAGCGCGCAGCGTAACATTTTTATGTGATTATAAAGCAGAGCGGATTTCCCAAGAATTCAGAAGAAAATCGTTCTCAAAGAGGATTTTTCTTCTGAACTTCCGAAATTTTGTATCGTTATTTTTGGTATTGGTAACTCTTTTATGTTATGCTTTAACGCTCAAGCTAACATATACCGGTCTGCAACACGGAGAATCGGGATGAACATTCAGCCTCTCGGAAGGTCGGAAATGGATCAGGTCTGGATCGGAACGAGCTGGAAGATGAACAAGGGACCGGCCGAAGCCATCGCTTCAGCGCAGGCCCTTGAAGGATTTGTTCCGCCGCAGGGAATCCAGCCTTTCGTCATCCCGCCATTCACGTCCCTGAAGGATGTCTGCACAGTGCTGGAAGACAACGCCCTGATGGTGGGCGCGCAGAACATGCACTGGGAAGACAGCGGTTCTTGGACGGGCGAAGTTTCACCGGAAATGATCCGGGGCTGCGGCGCTTCGATGGTGGAAATCGGCCACTCCGAACGTCGCCAGCATTTCGGCGAGACGGACTGGACTGTGAACCTGAAGGTTCATGCAGCCCTCCGCCACGGGTTACGCCCGCTCATCTGCATCGGCGATACGCTGGACGAGTACGAGTTTGGCGTCTCGCACGAAACGCTCGCCCGGCAGACCAAAATCGCACTGCATGGTGTGGCGCGGAAAGATCTGGCGCATGTCCTGATTGCCTATGAGCCGGTCTGGGCCATCGGAGCTTCCGGCCGCCCGGCGGACGCAGACTTCGTCTCGGATGTTCACACCCGGCTCCGGCGCGTCGTGCAGGACCTCGCCGGTGCAGAGGGCGCGCGCATCCCGCTGCTTTATGGCGGCAGTGTCTCGCGGGACAACATCCGCAGCTATGTCGGGCTTGCGGATGTGGATGGTGTGTTCATCGGACGGGCGGCCTGGAAAGCGACGGACTTCATGGCCCTCATCGACAGTGTGCGTGATCTGGTTTCGGACAAAATAGCGGCCTGAACGGTCGCCTGAACGCAGGAACAGGAAAAATGACCATGCGTATTGCCATTGGTGGAGACAGCGCCGGCGAAGGTCTGGCGAGACTTCTGACCCAGCATCTCTCGACGCTTGGACGCCATGTCGTCGTCGACATGTCCCATCCCGAAGATGAACGGGCCGAACTGTATTCTGAACTGAGCGAGCGCGTATCGCTGGCGGTTCTGAACGGTGAATTCGACCGGGGCATTCTGTGCTGTGGAACCGGAATTGGCGTGTGCATTTCCGCCAACAAAATTCCCGGCATCCGGGCGGCGCTGACCCATGACACCTATTCCGCCGAACGCGCGGCCCTGTCGAACAACGCGCATATCATCACCATGGGCGCGCGGGTGATCGGGCCGGAAGTGGCGAAGTCGATCGTGGAAGCTTGGCTGGCTTGCACCTTCGATCCCAAAAGTGCATCGGCGCGCAATATTGCCGGAATTGATGCACTCGGCAGGAAATACCGGCAACCCGTCTCCGCGGACATGAGCTGCTGAAATAAAAACCTTCAGCCCGAACAGGTTCTGGCTGATTTTCGAAAGAACAGAGTTATGAAAACGGCATTCGCTTTTGCCGCAATGCTGGCGGCTACGCCAGTTCTGTCCTCTGGCGTCGCCTGTGCGGCGGAGAGTGGCGCGCCCCTGCATTTCGTTCTGATCCCCAAGACGGTCCATCCATGGTTTGACAAAGCCATGACAGGGGCGAAGGCCGCTGGTGACATGATCACCAAAGCAACGGGCCGCCCGGTCGAGATTGAATACCGCGCGCCGCAGACAGCCGATGTGTCTTCGCAGAACGACATTATCGAACGCGCTGTCGCGACCCATCCTGATGGCTTGATCCTCGATCTGCTGGATGAGAAGGGCAATCGCGCCGCCATGGACGAAGCAGCGGACCAGAAAATCCCGATGACGGTGTTCGACTCCCTGCCTCCCGAAGGCATGGACATCACGGCCGTCGGCGCGGATTTCTGCGAACAGGGCACTATGGCCGCGGAGCGGCTGGCGAACCTCGTTGGCAAGAAGGGTGAGGTTGCCATCATGATGGGTGTGCCCACAGCGCCAAACCATACGCTTCGGGCCGAGTGTGAAAAGAAGGTCTTTGCAAAATACCCCGACATGAAAGTCGTCGCGACGGGGATCGACAATGACAGCATCGAAACCGCACAGAAACAGGCCTCCGCCATCATGCAGGCCCATCCGGATCTGGTGGGCTGGGTCGCCTGCGATGCCTCCGGACCGGTGGGCATCGGACAGGCCATCCGTGAGGGCGGCAAGACCGGGAAAGTCAAGGAAGTCGGCCTCGACAACCTCAATGACATGATCCAGCTCATTAAGGACGGCGTAGCGGAATCTTCCGCCTCCAGCCGCCCCGAAATGCAGGGTTACTGGGCCGTCATCTCCGCCTGGCAGAAAGCCATGGGACAGAAGACACCCAAATATATCGATACCGGAATTGATATTCTGACCAGCAAGACCCTCTGACATCTTGCCGTACGATCAGGACAAGGGAAACACGACCATGACAATTCTTCAGATCGAAGCCGTACGGAAGACCTATCCCGGCGTGGTCGCGCTCGATCATGTGGATCTGACGCTGGAGCCGGGGAAAATCCATATTCTCGCTGGCGAAAACGGTGCTGGAAAATCCACCCTGATCAAGGTCCTGACCGGCCTCGTCGCCCCTGATGAGGGCCGCGTCCTGATCGAAGGCGGAGACGCGCTGGCGGACCGCACCCTGTTTACGAAAGTCGCCTATGTCCCGCAGGAGCTGAGCCTTTTTGGTTCCATGACGGTGGCCGAGAACATGTTCATGCCGTTCGACCGCTCCGGGTTCGGCCATCTGACGGTCTCACGCCGTGCCATGGAAAAGGCTGCGGCAGCCCTCATCCAGCGCTTCGGAATTCATGCAAAACCAGGTCATCTGGTGAACCGTATCAGCGTGCCGGACCAGCAGCTTCTGCAGATCGCGCGCGCAGCCTGCCGTGAGGAATTCAGGGTTCTCATCCTTGATGAACCGACTTCCTCACTGACGGCGAACGAAACCGAGCATCTGTTCGGGATCATCCGCAGGTTGCGCGATGACGGCTGCGCGATCGTGTTTGTCTCCCACAAGATGGAAGAGATCTTTGAGTTGGGCGACACAGTAACGGTTCTGCGCAATGGACGCAGCGTCGGCACCTACCCCATGCAGGGCATGACGGAAGGACACCTGATCCAGCTCATGTCCGGCAGTTCTGTCTCACTGGAAGAGAAGTTCCAGCCGCGTTTCGCCGTTAGCGAAAACGACGCGATCTTGAGCGCTAAACAAATTTCGGGACCGGGGTTTACGGACGCGTCCTTCACCCTGCGCCGGGGCGAGATCCTTGGATTTGCGGGGCTTGTCGGCGCGGGCCGCTCCGAACTGATGCAGACGATTTTCGGCTATCATCGGGCGACATCCGGCCACTGCTTCCTCGACGGAGAAGAAATCCCCCGTGGCCGCACGGACCGTGCCGTAGCGATGGGGATGGTTTACCTCTCCGAAGAACGCAAACATCACGGCATTTTCCCGCTGCTCAGCGTGCGGGAAAACATCAGCCTTTCGGTTCTGGATCGCATGAAGCGCGGCGGCATCATTTCCTCCCGGCGTGAAAATGACGTCGTGGCGGAGACGATCCAGCAGTTCGACGTCCGGACGTCCTCCGCGTCCAAAAAAATCGTTCATCTGTCAGGCGGCAACCAGCAGAAGGCGATCATCGGACGCGCGATGGCCCGCAGGCCGCGCGTCCTGATTTTCGACGAGCCCACCAAAGGGATCGATATCGGAACCAAGTTCCAGATTTACCGCATCATGCAGCAGCTTGCCGAAGAAGGCGTGGGGATCATCCTCGTTTCGTCCGAAATGACCGAGCTTCAGCGCTGCGCCTCGCGGATCATCACCATGTATTCCGGCCGGATCACGGGTTCGTTCGATCAGGCCACCACCGACGTCAACACGCTTGTCGGCGCGATCATCGGCGCCCCGGAGACCCGTCATGTCGCTTGAAACCACCCTCCCCGCCGCGCCGTCGAAGCCGCCGAAACTGCCGCCCATGAAGGCTCTGGTGTCACGTCTGGTGGGCAATCCACTGGGCGGCGTCATCGCCGCGCTCGTCATCATTTTCGGGGCGTCCTGTGCGCTGTCGCCGCACTTCCTGACGTCCTTCAACATGATGATCATCGCGCGTGCGCTGGCCTTTGTCGGGCTGGTCACGATCGGGCAGTCCGTCCTCATGATTCTGGGCGAGCTTGACCTGTCCGTTGGTGCCATTGGTGGCCTGGCGGGTGTGGTCGGCGGCATTTTAATGGTGCAGCTTGGGCTGAACCCCTGGCTTTCGCTCGGGCTGTGCCTGCTGATGGGAGCCGGGTGCGGATTGCTGAACGGAGCGCTCATTACGCAACTCCGCCTGCACTCGCTGGTGCTGACGATCGGTATGGCTGGCGTTTATGGCGGCGCCAACCTCGTTGCGACCAAAGGCGTGGCCATTACGGGCATTCCCCGTGACATCTCCTTTCTCGGGCGTGGGCTCGTCATGGGTGTTCCCGTGCCGTTCGTCGTGCTTCTGGTGTGTCTGGCGGTTGTGGCGTTCGTCATGTTCCGCACGCCCGTCGGCCGCTACATCTACGCCATCGGCAGCAACCCGGACGCCGCCCGGATGCTGGGCATCCGCGTCAACGCCATCCGCATGGGCGCTTTTGCCCTCGCCGGGTTCCTGTCCGCCCTTGCCGGAATCCTGATGGTCGCCCGTCTGGGAACGGCCCAGCCTTCCATCGGTGACACATGGGTTCTCGCACCCATCGCCGCAGCCGTCATTGGCGGTGTCGCAACCACCGGCGGCATCGGCAGTCCGGTCGGAGCGGTTCTGGGTGCAGTCATCATCGGCATGATCGAAGACATCATCGTCCTGTTCGGAATTTCGCCCTACTGGCAGTCGGTCGTCAGCGGCGGGATCGTTGTCCTCGCCATCTCCTTCGACGCACTGGCCCGTCGTTACCTCAACCGTGATGCAGCCTGACGGTCCCGCTGCGGGACACGACTGGAGGAAAAACACATGACCAAGATCTGCGGCGACGCATCCAATTTCGCAATGTCAGCCCTTCGTGGGTTCAGCCTGATCCATCATGACCTTGTGCGCCTCGTCCGTGGCGGCGTTCTGCGGGCAAAACCCGGCCCCAAAGGCAAGGTCGCCGTCGTGCTGGGAGGCGGTTCGGGCCACTATCCCGCCTTTGCGGGCTATGTCGGCAAGGGCTTCGGCGATGCTGCCGTGGCAGGCGACATTTTCGCATCCCCCTCTACGCAGGCCATCAAGAGCATCGCCCGACAGGCCGATCTCGGCGGAGGGATCATCCTCGGCTACGGCAACTACGCGGGCGATGTACTCAATTTCGGCATTGCTGCCGACCGTCTGCGTGAAGAGGGCTATGACGTCCGCGTTCTGGCAACCGCCGATGACGTGGCCAGTTCGGACGCCTCCACCCGCGAACGCCGCCGGGGCATTGCGGGAGACCTACCGATTTTCAAGATCGTCGGGGCCGCTGCCGAAGCCGGACTGACGCTTGATGAGGTCGAGGAAGTCGCGCATCGCGTGAACCGTCAGACCTGCACCTTCGGCGTGGCTTTCGACGGCTGCACCCTGCCCGGCGAGACTGAAAAACTGTTTGAAGTTCCCAAGAACCGCATGGCCCTAGGTTTGGGTGTTCACGGTGAGCCGGGAATTGATGAACAGGACGTCCCCAGCCCGGAAGCGCTGGCAAAAATCCTGTTCGACCGTCTGCTGGCCGAAATTCCCCACGAAGCGCCGCGACGTGTCGCTGTGCTACTGAACGGTCTGGGCAGCACCAAGCAGGAAGAGCTTTTCGTGCTGTGGAACGCGCTGGCGCCAATGTTCGAAAACGCCGGGCTAACCCTCGTGGCCCCACTGGTGGGCGAATATGTCACCAGTCTGGACATGGCGGGCTGTTCCCTGACTCTGACATGGCTCGACGAGGATCTTGAGGAGTACTGGCGCGCGCCAGTGGATTCCGCGGCCCTGCGCCATGACAAGTTAGTCGGGGACGGCGTGGCTGACCTTGCCGTCGAAGATGAGGCGACGATCGTCTATATGCGCTCCGCTACCGCAGCGGGCCGTCAGGGCGGGGCGTGTGTTGCGGATGTCATGGAAAATCTGGCGAAGATGCTGGCCGCCGAGGAATCCAGCTTGGGGCATATCGACGCCCTTGCTGGCGATGGCGACCATGGACAGGGCATGGCGCGCGGGTCCGCAGCATCAGCCCGCGCCGCCCGTAACGCAGCCAATGCCGGTGCCGGCCCGGCTACGGTTCTGGCCACGGCAGCCGATGCCTGGGCCGACCGTGCCGGGGGCACATCGGGTGCGCTCTGGGGAGAAGGTCTGCGGGCCTTCAGCACGGCGCTAGATGATGGCCGTCTGCCGAGTGCCGAACAGCTTTCGCAGGGCGCCCGCAACAGTATGGAGCGCATCATGCTGCTCGGCAGGGCCAGGCCCGGCGACAAGACTCTCGTGGATGCCTTGGTCCCGTTTGTGGAAACGCTGGAGCGGGAACTGGCCGCGGGCCATGAGCTTGTCAAAGCCTGGATGGAAGGCGCAGAGGCCGCCTATCAGGCCGCGCAGGACACACGCAACCTGTTGCCCCGGATGGGACGGGCGAAAATGCACGGCGAACGGAGCAAGGGCCATCCCGATGCCGGTGCCCTGTCCCTCGCCCTCTGCGTACGTAGCGTTGGTAGGGACCTGAAAGCCGGAATGGCTGCCCAGCACGCACACGATCTGCTGCACGACCTCAGGGCCTGACAGCAAAGTCACCGATCATCGTCTCTTTTGCTTGGGCGGACGATGATCGGTGTCCCCTTTCGTTGGTTAAAGGGCGATCGGATATTCACGCGACGGCCTGTGTTCCGACACAAGTCGTCCTGAGAGCTCGCGGACAATCTCGGGATATCTGGTGGCCACATCACGCTTTTCGCCCGGATCTGCCGTCAGATCATAAAGTTCCAGCCGGGACGACCCGACAGGCCGCACGATTTTCCATCGCCCCAGACGCGCCGCCTGCCAGAAAGACGGCTCATACGTCTCCCAGTAGAGCAGTCGCTCCGGCAGCTCCCCCTGCCCCAGCAGAACGGGTGTCAGATCGCGACCATCCGTCACCACAGGAACACTGCGCCCTGCCAGCCCGAGAACCGTCGGCAGCAAATCTGGATGATAAACGGGTGTCCCGTTCGTCGTGCCCGCGGCGATCCGTGAAGGCCAGCGCGCAATCAGCGGAACACGGATTCCGCCCTCGTAAAGCTCGCGTTTATAGCCTCGCAACGGACCATGAGAGTTGAAGAAGGTCACAACCTCCGTCTGCTCCGCCGTGGGTTCGGATCTCGGCCCATGATCGGACGACACAAACACGATCGTATCGTTGTCCAGCCCCGACGCTTCAAGCGTTTGCAGAATACTGCCGACGCCAGCGTCCAGAAATTCGATCATAGCCGCATAGGCCTTTTCCCGGGCGCCCCAGGGCTCTCCTGCATAATCCCCCTCGGCTGGCGTAATATGCGGGCTATGCGGCGCGTTATAGGCGACCGTCAGGAAAAAAGGCTTCTGGCGATGACGCCTGATGAAGTCGCAGCTCTGATCCGTCACGATGTCGGTTTCGTAGACAGCCCGCCCCCCGCCGGCATTTCCCGCGACATCCTGCAACGTCGTGCCGTCGTACCATTTCTCCGGAAAATAGCCCTGCGTCTTTTCCGTCTGCGTCAACCATCCGTGGAATTCATCAAACCCGTGCCGCGTCGGGATGGCATCAGGATCGTAACCATCGAGATGCCACTTCCCCACCAGCCCCGTCACATATCCCTGCTCTTTCAGAACGGACGCGACCGTCGGTTCCTTATCGAACAGATTGGCCCTGCGGATCTGCTCCTTCCCCTTGTATCCGACCACGCCTCCGGCGAGCGCAAAATTGTCTCGGATGGACGCATGTCCCATATGACGCCCCGTCATGAGCGCACAGCGGGAAGGCGAGCAGATGGGCGCGCCACCATAAGCCTGCGTGAACTTCATGCCCTGAGCCGCCATCCGGTCGATATGCGGTGTGCGGATTCTGGTCTGGCCGTAACAGCCCAGATCATACACACCCAGGTCATCCGCGATGATGTAAATGATGTTGGGCTCACGCGAGACTGTCCTGGAAGCTGCCTGTGCAGCCCCCTCCGACAGCCCCAAAGTCACCGTGCCGAGCGCTGCGGTTCCGGCGAGGAGTGTCCGGCGGTTCATACGGATTGAACGGATCAAGGCCTGCGCCTCCTTTGATGGAACGGGATTCATTGGCCGGAGGACTGCGCAGTCGTGAGGGTGACCGTGTCGATACGGCCCGTAAATGCTGCGGGCACCGTATAGGCCGGGCTCACGGCAGACCCCAGATCACGACCGATATCGAGAGTCTCGCGCGATGACAGGGCGATGTTGCTGAAACGCGCCTGCCGGGCCGGAGCTCCGTCCACGGAAAGCCCTACCGTCGCGGGAACCGGTTTCCCGCCCACCCAGCGCCGGATCATCTCCGCTGCCGCATCGCTTGTCCCCGCTGTCCGCTCCTGCTCCGGTGTGACCGTCACGACAATATGCCGCCGTCCTGCCGCCAAAGGAGCAGACGTTACGATCTGTCCTGTCCGCACACCATTTGCATTGGCTTCATAAACAAGGCGCCCCTTCGAAACATAAAGGGTGACACCCCCATATCGCCCGCCCTCGGCGAAAATCACCCCCTGCGCCCCGCCCGCAGGAACATCGACATCAGCACTCAGCGTATACGGATCATGCCCCAAATCCGGTGCAAAACGCGGCCCTACGCGATCCACGCCAGAGCGGTATGTAAAGACCGTCTGACCTGTCGCCGTACCAAGCGGATATGCGTCAACTCCGGGCCGGAGCGGATCTGCATGATTACGGCTGGCCTCGTGCTGGAAAAGTGCCTGAAGCTCTTTGAGTTTTTCGGGATATTTCGCAGCCAGATCATGAGCCTGACTGTAGTCATCGCTCAGCCTGTAGAGTTCCCACGGATGCGTCCGTGGCTGTGTCCCACGCGTAAGATACACGCGGTTGTCACCCACCTCCCACGTTTCCTGAGCAAGCTGTCCGGCCCACCATCCATCGGAATAAATGCCAAGATTTCCGCTCGTGGTGAAATACTGCACTTTGTGCCGCGACGGGGCGTCGGAATGATCGAACGTATAAAGCAGGCTCCGGCCTTCAATCGGGAGTTGCTCAACGCCCGCCGTGTGGGACGGCGGTGTAATCCCGGCGGCTTCATAAAGCGTTGGCGCAATATCGTTCAGATGCCCGAATTGACCCCGTATTCCATGAGTGTCGTGGATGCGTGCGGGCCAGGAGATGACCAGCGGGTCCGTCGTCCCACCCAGATGGGCGGCATCCTGTTTCGTGCCCTGAAACGGAGACGTCAGCGCCCATACCCATGCGGCGGCATAATGGTTGAGATACAACTCGCTTCCCAGCGCATCACTGTCGGCCAGACGCGTCCTGACATCCGGCGTTCCGCCCTCCGCAGTCTTCGCATCCCTCCCCAGAAACCCGCCTTCGGCACTCCCGCCATTATCCCCGAACACTTCCAAGACAAGCGTGTTGTCCGCAATGCCTTCCTCCCGCAGAGTCGCCAGAAGCCGTCCGACTTCATGATCGGTTTCTTCGGCAAAAGCGGCATAAACCTCGGCCTGATGCGCGAGCAGCTTCTTTTCATCCGCAGACAGACTGTCCCATGCAGGCAGGGTGGAGGGGCGCGGTGTCAGTTCCGCATTCGCCGGGATGACGCCAAGCGCCTTCTGACGCTCAAAGCTCTGCTGCCGGATAACATCCCAGCCCTGATCGAACTTCCCTTTATATTTCGCAATCCATGCCTTGGGCACATGATGCGGCTCGTGCGTCGCACCCGTCGCATAATAAAGGAAGAACGGTTTATCGTGCGCCACGGCGTCATGCTGATGCAGCCAGCGGACGGCTTCGTTGGTGATGTCGGTCGTGAAATAATAGCCCTGTTCCGGCGTGGAAGACGGCTCAACAGGGGTCTGGTCACGGTAAAGACGCGGATAATACTGGTTGTCCGCTGCGGCGAGAAACCCATAAAAATGTTCGAACCCCCACCGCCCTGTCGGCCACAGATCAAACGGCCCCGCCGCGCTGATCTGCCAGTAAGGCGTATTGTGCCATTTCCCGAACGCCGCCGTATTATATCCGTGCTCCTTGAGAACTTCGGCAACCGGTGTCACGTTCGCAGGCAGAACGGTATTATATCCCGGATGCTTCGAAGCCGCTTCCTCGATATTTCCAAACCCCACCTGTCGGTCATTATATCCTGTCAGCAATGACGCCCGCGACGGGGAGCACAAAGCATTGACGTGAAAATTGTTATATCGCAGCCCGGCATCCGCCAGACGCGTGAAATCCGGTGTCGAAATCGGGCCACCAAAAACATTCGTCGCACCAAATCCGACATCATCAATCAGAATCACGACAATATTCGGCGCCCCCCTAGGCGCCTGTGGCGATTGCGGCCAGCCCTGCGTCGCCTGGGACGGCTCTGCGGCACGGACATGCTGCACAACACTGCCCCATAAAAGCGTACTGCCCAGAAGAAGGCCCAGAGACATCTGTCTTTTCATGACCATTCCTCGCCGGTTCAGTAGTTCACGCGGGCAATAAAGCCGAAATTGCGGGGCTGCGTGACATAGGCGTACCAACTGCCATTTCCCGAAGCGGCGCTTCCCTGGGAAATCTGCGTGACACGCCGCTCGTCCGTTGCATTATTGATGAAGCCCGCAAGCTCCCAACGCCCCTGATGATCGCGGAACCCGAAATTCAGGTTCAGCGTGCCATAAGCTGGGACCCAGCCATAAACGGAGTTGTTGCTGGAGGTGTTCATGCGGGTGTTGTAATTGTAGCTTCCGCCTGCATAGGCATCGAGCGGGCGGGAAAAAACCTTTCCGATCCCGTGCGAATACTGCACCGCAGCCGACAGCGCCCATCTCGGCACGAATGGAATCTGCGTATGGGCGAGACTGTAAGCGCCTTTCCACGCCAGCTCCGGCGGCGCACTTGTGGAATACTGGAGGAACTGGGCGTCATTGTAAGACGCAGACAAAGACGTCACGAGATTGGCAAGCGGGCTGTAATGAATGTCCATCTCCGCACCACGGACCCGCACTTTCGGAGCACTGCTCAGATAGGAAACCAGCGCGCCCTGATATTCATGAACTGCCGTGACCTGATAGTTGTGGTCGTTCGTCTGATACAGCGCACCGCTGACCAGAAGACGGTTCTGAAGAAACTGCGCCTTCGCCCCGACCTCAAAAGAGTCATCCGTCTCCTTTCCGACATTCGGCGAAACTGCGCCCTGAGAAAGCTGGCTTGCAGAAAAAGAGACCAGATTGAGGCCACCGGATTTTCCGCCACGGCCATAGCGGCCGTAAACAATGGCATTATCCGCCACATGGTATTTCGCAACGAACTGTCCAGTTACGAAACCATTATCGACATGCGCGCCATATCCCGTATTGCTACCATACAGGCCCCAGATTTTCTCTGCCGTAGCCACTGATGTAACGGCTGAATTGTAGCTTTCGGGTGTGACCTGCCACTGGGAAAAACTTCCCGTTTTGGCACTGTAATTATATCGTACGCCCGTCACGAAATCCAGTTTGCGGGTGATGTGCCAGGTCCCGTTCGCGTAAAGCCCATAATAATTGGTGGTGGGCTGTCCATAGCTGCGCACGTCATAATTGTTCAGGACATTCGAGGCCTGTTCGGCAGAAATACCGCTGACGGGTGAGCTTCCGGTTCCATATCCATACCACGCTCCGGCATCCGGCCCGTAGCGGGTATCGCCGTAAACACGGTTTTCCTGCCACATGTAAAACGCTCCAACCCGATAATCGAGCAGACGCCCTAGAGAACTGGAAAAACGGAGTTCCTGCGTGAACTGCCTTTGATCGACCTTGGCATTGCTGTTGAGAATGGCATTGGCCGGCCCCAGATCACCGTCATTATGCGGTGCCCAGTCCCACCACCGGAAAGCCGTGATGGAGGACAGCGTAAAATTGGCATGGTGCCAGTCCACATGGCCCGAAAGCCCCATGTCTTCCTGCTCTGCGTCAGAAAGAGAGCTTCGGTTGATGGTATAAGGCGCATTGGAGGGGGCCGTGCCACCATATCCCGCCCAACCCAAACGCTGCGGCAGCGTTCCCGCTACGGCGCTGCCATCCGTCTTGGTTGCAACGATCTTGTAGAGCCCCCCAGAGCAGCAGTTTTCACGAAGATGGGCATAATCTCCCGTCAGCCGGACACTCAGCTCATCCGTGGGGTGATACAGAACCTGTGCGCGGAAAGAGCGGCTTGTCTGGCCATTAATATCGCCCCCGCCCGCAAGGTTTTTGACCCAGCCGCTGTTGCCATATCCCAACGCACTCAGCCGGACCGCAAGCTTGTCCTTGATGAGCGGCGTCGTCACCCCAAGGCTCCAGCGGTTATAATCATAATTTCCAACCCCCGCTTCACCATAGACATGTCGGGTATGCAGATCCGGCGCGGCCGTTGTGAGTTCGATGGCGCCTGCCGTGGCCGTCATGCCCCCTTCCGTTCCCGCCGGACCACGCAGGACGGTGATCCCGTTCAGATCGACCAGATCGCTCAGCGCTGTTGCAGGGCGTGAACGATAAACACCATCGACATACACCGCCACGCCCCCTTCGATCCCATCCGTCGCTGCCGTTCCGGCGGCTCCGAGACCACGGATATTGATTGTGGTGTTGCGCGGATTAGAAATATTGAGTTGAACGGTCGGCAGGAGACGCGCGGCCTGAGGCAGGGCCGTGATATGTTCGGCCTTCAGTTCCTGTGCACCGATCCGTGTCGCAGCCTGCGGAACGTTCTGAAGCGCATGCGTTTCCTGGTCAATCGTGTGCGCTGCTGCCTGCACCGGAGATGCGACCACATGGATCCGTTCCGGATCGGAGACCGGCGCCCTGACCGCTTTGAGAGTGGGCCGAGCTGCCGGAACCGATTTTGCCGTATGGTGCCTGTGCGCGGTATGCGTGGCCGCGATTCCTTCTTTGGGGACGGCGCTCTGTGCCTGCGCACTGTCCCACCCCGTCACATCAACCACGGCAGCGATGGCGGTAAGCAGGACGTATTTTTTCTTCATGACCAGAATATTCCCGAACCGCATTAACATTTATATATCGTTGTTTTTACATAAGAACGATATATCGTCGTTTTGATTCGGTCCATACGAACGAATCGGATTCGGGATGTATTTATTTACACTATTTTATAATGTTATATTTCCTATGTTCTGGTCTGCTTTGGTGAACCCCACATCAGTCAGACCGGGACGCATCATAATGATCCGCAAAATCCTGGGCATCCGCTCCCCAACTGTAGCTGCCCTGCGGGAAAGGCAGCATCGTTGCATTCCAAGCTGCCCATTCCTTTTTCAGACGGGCAAAAAGCTCGGGTTTGCGATCTTTCAGATTGGCTCTCTCGCGCGGATCGCTGACAACGTCGAAGAGAAATTCGTTCTCCCCGATTTTCAGATATTTGTAATCGCCATCGAGATGAGCGTGCTGGTCATGGATCTTGTAACGCCAGAACAGTGAGCGCGACTGGCGTTTCTCCGGATCACCCAGGAATGGCAGAAGATTTGTGCCGTCGGACGGGAAAGTTGCGTCCGGCGTCACACCCGCAGCAGCCAGAAAACTGGGAAGCCAGTCCATCGTAATGAGGGTCTGGTCGCTTTCGGATCCTGCCCTCACCCGTGCGGGCCACCTCAGAACCGCCGGCACCCTGAGCCCACCTTCCAGAAGCTCCCCCTTCATGCCCGTAAAAGGCCAGATCTCGGAGAAACGCTCGCCGCCGTTATCGCTGGTAAACACGACGATCGTATTTTCCGTCAGTTGATGGCGGTCAAGTGTTGCAAGAACCCGGCCGATCTGGTCATCCATGGCTCTGACCATCCGGCCATAGGTCTTCTGCGTTCCGCCATCGTAGTCGAAGATTTTACCTTTCAGGCGCTTTGACTCGGCCTCGTCCTCCGGACCTTCCCAAGGCCAGTGCGGCGCATTGAAATGCAGACTGAGGAAAAATGGCGACGCGTCCTGTGCGAAAGTGTCGACCAGCCGAACGGCTTCATCCCCAAGAAGCCCCGTCAGATAACCATGATCGTGGATCAGATGGTCGTCCCGATAAAACTGGTTCTCACCGGGTTTTCCCTGATGGGTGAAATAGTCGGCAGCGCCACCGGAAATACCGTAAAAATGGTCATAGCCACTCTTGAGCGGCCCGAACTCCGGAGGGCTCCCAAGGTGCCACTTCCCCACCAGAGCCGTCCTGTACCCGGCCCTGTGAAGTTGTCCCGGCAAGGTCGGCAATCCCGGCGGAAGCCCGATTTTCCCGCTGGAGGAGGCAATCGGTTCTTCAAGACCACAGGCAATCCGGTCCTGATAACGCCCGGTAATCAGGGCCGTCCGCGTCGCGGAACAGACGGCGGAGTTCGCATAGGCGCGCGTCAGCTTGATGCCTTCATGCGCGATACGGTCGATGGAAGGCGTTGTAAAACCCGGCGTGCCGAAGCAGCTCACATCCGCGTATCCAAGATCATCCGCAAGAATGAAAATGATGTTCGGTGCCTTTGCTCTTTCGCCGGAACGGCCCGAAATCCCCGGCTGGGCGATCGCCCGCGCTCCCGGCCCCGTCATTGCGCCAAGGCCGATCCCTGCGACAGTGGAAAGGAAGGCGCGACGCCTCTGGACAAATCGGGTCATCTGCGGGCTTTCAGTCTGGATTATTAAACTATCAATTATGGTTAAAAATATTAACAACCAAAAAATAGGATGTAAATTCATAAAAACCAATATTGATGGTTGAAAGAACCTCGAAAAGCGGTTTCAGTTGGCAAACTCCTCCGGGAGACCATGATTCCAGATAACAGGGTAAGTGATATGGCTTCGTTCCCACTCAGGCTCTCCACCAGCGCTATGGGCACGATGGCCTTGTGCACTGCCCTCATGGCCATCCCCGACGCAGCAAAAGCCGTCCCCAGCGTGGTGCCGACCGGCGTCACACGTTACAACCCCGAAAAGGCTTACAACAGCTTCATCCTGTTTTCCGGAAGCGACAATCACACCCATCTCATCGACATGAACGGTCACGAAGTCCGGCAATGGGCACAGGCCGGATTCCCCGCCAAATACATTGATCCCGCTCTGGTTCAGGGACAGAAGGGCATTATCGGGCTTCAGCTTTCAGAAATCCGCGGGGACGGCACCCACAAGATCCCCGGAGCCACAGCCGGTTTCCGTAACCGGACGTTCGGTTATGTGGACTGGTCTGACAAAACGCTCTGGGAATGGGGGCTTCAGTCGCCTGAAGGCAATGCCCGTCAGCATCATGACTGGGCCCGCCTGCCCGATGGCGGCACGCTTCTTCTGGCCAACCAGAACCGCTCCATCCCCGGCGGGGCCAAGCCGGTACTGGATGACGTGATTTATGAGATCGCCCCGGACGGCAACATCCGCTGGACCTGGAAGGCCGGAGACCATCTTCGGGAATTCGGCTTTACCGACAGCCAGCTTCAACTGGTAACGCATGCTGAAAATCCGGATTACCTTCATATCAACAACATGCAGCTTGTAGGCGATAACCACTGGTATCGTGCGGGAGACAAACGTTTCGCACCGGACAACATCCTGATCGATTCACGGGAGGCCAACTTCATCGCAATCCTGGACCGCCATTCCGGCAAGGTCGTCTGGCGTCTGGGCCCCAACCTCCCGCAGCGGCGCCGCAGCGAACCGGCTGTTCCTTTCGCCGTCGACCAGTTCGTCGGACAGCATGACGCGCATCTTATTCCCGAAGGCCTACCGGGGGCAGGCAACCTGATCGTTTTCGACAATCAGGGAGAAGCAGGCTATCCCGCCCGTCCGTTGCAGGTCGCCAACGGTTCGCGAATTCTGGAAATCAATCCCGTAACGGCGCAGGTCGTCTGGCAGTACACAGGCGAGAATTCCGGCGGCCCGCCATGGTCCTTCTACAGCAGCTTCATCAGCTCCGTGGACCGGCTGCCCAATGGCAATACCCTGATCGACGAAGGCATGAACGGACGCTTCTTCCAGGTCACGCCCACGGGTGAAATCGTGTGGGAATATGTTTCGCCCTATTCAGGTGAAACGCCCGGCAGCTCTTCAGGAAAAACAACGCGCTCCAACTGGGTCTATCGTATCCAGCCCGTGCCATATGGATGGGTGCCCTCGACCGTCTCCCATACCGAAACAGTCGTGGTTCCGGCTTCAGATCCGGAAAAATAATACAATCGCAGGGCTGGCGGCCAAAGTCATGACGCCAGCCCTCCCTTCTCAGGCAGGCACCGTCGGTTCCGAAGGGGACTGACCATCGGGCGGATTGACAACCGCCCCCACCGGAGCCGCCACAGGCCCTTTGAGAAGCGGGTCCTGCGTCTCCTGCATCCAGCGCCGCAGGCGCTTTCTCATTTCCCGCAGAACGTCTCCATACTGCGGATCGTGACACAGGTTACCGGTTTCCGCAGGATCGAACGTCAGATCATAAAGAGCCTCTTCAGGCAGATGATGATCCGGCCATCCGGCCCCGACCCAGACGGACTTGCTGGGACTGTCATCGCAGTTCGGCAGCACGGGCTGCCTGCGACTTCCAAATCTGCGAATATATTTCCATCGCTGCGTCCGGACGGCCCGCATCGGTTCATATGACGCGTGATACGTCATCTCAGCATAGACGGCATCCCGGATTTCCGCCTGACTGCCCCGCAAGACCGGAAGAAAAGATTGCCCCACAAGCCAGGAAGGACGCGGGATGCCCAGATAATCATAAACTGTCGGAAAAACATCAATCTGCGAAACCATCACGTCTGACTGATGCCCCACGGCCAGACCCGGCCCTCGCATGATCAGTGCCGTTCCGATCCCGTCATCCGTCAGGTTGCATTTCATGCCCGGAAAAGCGATGCCATGATCCGTGACGAAAATAACCAGCGTATTGCGGTCATAACCATTTCTGGACAAAGCCTGCAAAACCCGCCCGACACCCGCATCCAACTGACGCGCGCTTGCCCCGAACGCCGCGAAATCGTGGCGGATTTCCGGCGTATCGGGTAATGGACGCGGAACGCTTCGCACACGCTCCAGATCCGCGGGTGTCGGGTCCGGATACTCCCGATGCGTCTCGAAAAATCCGACATCCAGAAAAAACGGCTGCTTGGGCCGGCTGTCCAGAAACCGCTCGGCTATGGGTGCCACCACAGAAGCTTCCGCACGCCATTTCCCGCTCTCGTCGCGATAGGCAAGATTCCTGTCATACCCCAGCGTGTCCGGATCAGCGGCAACATGCTGCATCCCTGTCAGCACGGCCTGATATCCGAATTTCTGCAGGTCCCGGAAAAGGAGCTGCCGCGGATCGTTCAGCCTGAAACCCCGATGCGCCAGCCCAATCATTCCGGAACGATGGGGAGACTGACCGGTCAGCAGAGCCGCACGACTGGGAGAGCAGACCGGTGCCGCACTGAACGCCTGCCGGAACGTCACGCCCTCACGCGCCAGAGAGGCTATTTCCGGAGTAGAGACCGCGCTGTCATAAGGCTCGAGCGACCGTCCACTGTCGTGGGAATGAAGATAGAGAATATTCGTCCACCTGCCTTTCGGAAGGGACTGCCCATATCCTTTTGCCACGAAGGCGCCTCCGCCTGAGGCAAGAAGGGTGCGACGTCTGACCTGTACCATGATGTTCCTGCGGATATTCTGCCCCCGCGCAGAGCCAAAAGCTTTGCGGAGAGTATGAGAGAATTGAGAGTTTCTTCCCGCAGCCTCTAGATCTGCGGATCACTGATCCTGCCTCCCATGGCCGCCACCAGCTTCTTTCCTGCCGGACTCTGCATGGCGGCTGCATCAAAATCGGACGGCTGTTTCAGACGCGGCGTATAGGTTCCGGCGCGTTTTTCGCTGAGATACCGCGCGGCGGCCCGTACCGCGAAAAGCCCCAGAACACCCTGCACATCAGGCGGCAAAACACGCGTCGTCAGGGCCGCCTGAACAGCTGGCGTTACGGCGGGAGAGCGCACGTTCCGCCCATAAGTCGCCGCCAGAACCGCAGCCAGCGCCCCCTCCGGATCACCCGTTTGCGCGATCTTTCCCGCAACCCAGTCGATGGCCTGAGCAGCATCGGGGCCATTCAGCAGAATTTCACCCAGCACAGCCCTGATCACCACAGACGGCTCTTTTCCAAATGCCAATGCCACATCATGAGTGGTCCGGGCATCCAACGGCGTCTGCACCGCAAGAATACCCGTAGCCGCCCAGTACCGCACGGCTTCGCTATCATTTCCAAGAGAGGCCCTGAACGCCGGAAGATGGTCTGCGCTACGCTGGGTCACCTTCGCCCCCAGCGCCATCAGTTCGGGCAACGGATAGGCTCCAGACTCGCGGCTTGCCTGATATCCCTGATGTCGCAGTCCTTCCGCAAGGAACGCATTATCGTTGATCGCAGTCATCTGCGCATCAAGCACATCCCGCAGATGTTGCAGTGCAGCCTGATGCGCCGGATCGTCGATCAGGTTGCTGATCTGATGCGGGTCAGCCGCAAGATCGTAAAGCTCCTCACCCGGCTTGGCCTGCCAGAAGGCTGCCTGAACAGCGTTCAGACGCCCCGCCAGCCACTCCTCTTCCCACGACTGGTAACCGCGACCTTTCGACTCATACGCATTATGCTGTCCGTAAATGCGATGCGGCATGTAGTTGCGGATATAGCGGTAACGCCCACTCCGGACCGTCCGCATCAGATCCAGCCGTTCATCCATCCGGTTACGACCACTGAACACATGATCGCGTGGCGCGGGAACGTGCTGCCCGAGAAATGGCTGTCCCTGCATATGCCGGGGAATTGCCGCCCCTGCCAGCGTCAGTGTCGTCGGTGCCATATCCACCAGACTCACAAGATCCGGACTGACCTGCCCGGCCGCACGTTGCGCAAAATGCTGGAATTTCTTTGGAAACCGCACAATCAGGGGCACGTGCAGCCCCCCTTCATAACAATAGCGCTTCGTTCTGGGCTGCACGCCGCCATGATCAGCGAAAAACATGACGATCGTGTCCTGCGCCAGACCATCCTGTTCAAGCTCGCCCAGAATGTGGGTCACAGCCCTGTCCTGCCGGTTCACCATGTCGATGTTGCGCGCAATAGAATCCCGGATATCGGGCGTGTCCGGCAGATAGGGCGGAATATGGACCCGCGCAGGATCAGTGACGGTCGCGCCCGTCTCAAACAGATGGGATTCATGCGTGATGAGATAATTGTAGACCGCGAAAAAGGGTTTCCCCGCCGGGCGGTTCCGCCAGTGCGCCGTCACCGAACACTCATCCCAGATCGTCGCAGGATCAAGGTCACAGTTGTAGTCGGTAAAGACGTTATTGGTGCAGTAATACCCCGCCCCACGCATCAGTTCCGGAAGGCTCTCGAACTGTCCTGCAATGCGGGCCACAGCGCGCATGTTTTCCGCTGGCCCACAACTTTGCGGATACAGTCCCGTGACCAGCGAGAAACGCGACGGAGAGCAGACCGGGGCAGTGGCATAGGCGCTTTCAAAGCGGTTTCCCTCGCGGGCCAGTGCGTCAATCGTCGGCGTCACCGCCAGAGGGTTGCCGTAACATCCCAGAAGAGGCGCATGGATATCATGGCAAACGATCCAGATGATGTTCGGCTTCCGGTCTGCCGGGGCTTCTGACGCGGCAGAGACGGTCTTCGCACCTGCACGGGCAGCAGCACCGGCCGAAAACGCCACACCGGCCCCGGCCGTCGTCGCCAGAAGATGACGGCGGCTCACCGCTCTGGAGGGTCGATCCATGCTCACAGATCCACCACGGCCGATGATGCGCATCTGAAACCGATATGACCGAGAGAGCTGTCAGGCGTCGTATGGGTCCGTGCCGAATTGCGATACCGGTTGCAATATGAGTGATGGCACATATGCGATCCCCCCCGGATCACCCTGTCCGTCCCCTCGGGTGGTCCTGAAGGATTGCAGCGCGTCAGGGCATTTTCAGCCTGATGCCAGACCGGGCTCCAGAAATCGGAGCACCATTCCCACGTATTGCCCACCATGTTGTAAAGGCCGTATCCATTCGGCGGAAATGCGGTAACGGGCACGGTCGTCACATACCCGTCCTGCCGGGTGTTCTCATCAGGGAAACGTCCCTGCCAGATGTTGCACTGCGCCCCCCCATCAGGACGCAGTTCATTTCCCCAGGGGTAACGGAAATTCTGCATCCGGCCCCGCGCGGCAATTTCCCATTCCGCTTCCGTCGGCAAACGCTTGCCTGCCCAGACCGCATAGGCGGCCGCATCATTCCACGACACATGCACGACCGGATGATCCTGACGGGCAGAAATATGCGACCCCGGCCCTTCAGGATGACGCCACTGCGCGCCACGGACCGGCAGCCACCACGGCGTCTGCGGAACAGAACCGCGCAGACGGCGCTTCTTCGCCGTCGCCGTCGCCACCCCTTCGAAAACGAACGACCACCCCTCCGCTTCAGCTTCCGTCACATACCCCGTAGCTGCGACAAAGGCCGCAAACTGCCGGTTGCTGACGGCATATCGGTCGATCCAGAAAGCATCGACCTCCACGAACCGGACCGGCCCCTCGCCATCCGCGACATGGGTTTCGGAATCATCAGCGCCAATCTGGTGTGTCCCCTCCCCGATCAGCACCATGTCCTCATAGCCCGATGCATGGCAGAGCTGACGATCCTGAAACACCGGAACAGACGGCGTGCGCGAAGACGCCCGTGCCGCCTGCGGAACGCAGCACGCTTTTTTCGGGTGAGCAGAAGCGGAGCTGAGGGTCATTAAACTGATCCTGATAGTTCTATTATTTAAAAACTCTATTTCATAGTTATTGAAAACACAAACCCTTCGGCGTTTTCAATCCCGCGTTACAGAATCGTTCTGTTTTCTTCTGAAATCTTTGTTTTTCAGCCGATTTTCAAGAATCGATCCGGGACACGCTTGACGGCAATAGGCAGATCTATAATCAAAATGATATCGTTGTTTTAATTAATGACGTTTTGTTTTTGTTATATAGATCGATCCGACATTCCCCTGCTCCCGAAGGCTCATGGCCATGAAAAACCTGTCGTCCCGCCGTTACACCCTCAAAGGAACACTGGTTCTCGCCGCAGCCCTCATCGCAGGTCCGTGCCTGTCCGCCGCACATGCTGCGGATTACCACCTTCTGAATGTGTCCTATGACCCGACGCGCGAGCTTTACAGCGACATCAACCATGCCTTCCCGGCCTTCTGGTCCAAGACCAATAGCGGAGATAGCGTTGTCGTAACGTCATCGCATGGCGGCTCCGGCGCGCAAGCGCGCTCGGTTCTGGAAGGCGCACCCGCGGATATCGTCACGCTGGGCCTCGCATACGATATTGATATTCTGGCCCAGAACGGCCTTCTGGCTACAGACTGGCAGAAACGCCTGCCGCACAATTCAACGCCCTATACCAGCACGATCGTGTTCCTCGTGCGTAAAGGCAATCCAAAGAACATCCACGACTGGCCCGATCTGATCCGCGACGGCATTCAGGTCGTCACCCCAAATCCCAAGACATCCGGGGGCGCACGATGGAACTATCTGGCCGCATGGGGCTGGGCACTCCATCAGCCCGGCGGGACGGAACAGTCCGCAACAGCGTACCTTAAAGCGCTCTTTGCGCATGTCCCCGTTCTTGATACGGGCGCGCGTGGCGCTACCAACAGCTTCGTCCAGCGCGGCCTGGGCGATGTTCTGATCGCATGGGAAGACGAAGCCCTGCTGGCCTCGCGCGATCTGGGGCCGGACAAATTCGATATTGTCGTGCCCCCCCTCACCATTCTCGCTGAACCTCCCGTCGCCACCGTGGACCGCAACGTGCAGGAACACGGAACCGAAGCCGTCTCCCGCGCCTATCTGGACTTCCTGTTCTCCCCAGAAGGTCAGCGGATCGGCGCCAGACATTATTTCCGCCCCGTGGACCCTGCGATTCAGGCCGAAACAGCCGCAGTCTTCCCACACACCACAACCTTCGACGTCGCCAGCCTGGGCGGCTGGACCCGTCTGCAGAAAGCCCATTTCTCGGACGGCGGCGTGTTCGACCAGATCTACAGCCACTGAATGTGAAACTCCTGACCGTGACGGGCCTGGGTTCTTTCCCGCGCCGACGCCAGACATTACCCGGCTTTTCACTGTCGCTGGGCCTGACCCTGCTCTGGACCGGGCTGCTCGTCGTTCTCCCCCTGACGGCGCTGCTGCTCCGGCCCTGGCAGCACGGCCTCAGCCCGATGATCCATGCGCTGCATGACGCACGCATGTATGCCGCCCTGCGGGTCAGTTTTATCTGCGCCTTCCTGGCGGTCCTCATTGACCTGCCGATCGGCCTGCTGCTGGCCTGGACCCTCGTCCGCTACCGACCGCCCGGCCATCGCGCCGTAGACGCCCTGATCGACCTCCCCTTCGCCATTCCCACAGCCGTGACCGGCATCGCTCTGGCCACCCTTTACGGCCCCGGCGGATGGATCGGCGCCCCTGCAGGAAAACTGGGACTGAAACTCGCCTTTTCTCCCGCCGGAATTGTCATCGCGCTGACCTTCATCGGACTGCCTTTCATCGTCCGTTCCGTCGAACCCGTGCTTCGCAGCTTTCCCAAAGATGTCGAGGAAGCCGCTTTCCTTCTGGGCGCATCGGGATGGCAGCGTTTCTGCCGTATTCTCCTGCCCGCTCTCGCGCCCCCGCTTCTGAGCGGTGCAGGGCTCGCCTTTGCACGGAGCATTGGGGAATACGGCTCCGTCATCTTCATTGCGGGCAACCAGCCTTTCCACAGCGAGGTCGCACCGCTACTGATCGTCATGCGGCTTCAGGAATTCAACTATGATGGCGCAACCTCCATCGCGCTGATCCTGCTCGTCACGGCCCTGCTCTGCCTCATTGCCGTCAGCCATCTGCGTCGTTCGGTCTCTTCCGGACTGGTCCGTGAGGACGGCGCATGACCCGTCAGTCTTCCCGGATAACCCCCGTTGTCCTGACCCTGCTCAGCTACACCATCATCGGCCTTCTCATCGTCCTGCCTGTGGCCCTGATCCTGCACGAAGCCCTGCGTCAGGGTCTGCATACGGCTCTTGAAACCCTCAAAGACCCGGAAGCCCGATCCGCCATCCGCCTGACAGCCTGCGTCACCGCCATCGTGACGGTCATCAACACGGCAGGCGGCATCGCTGCGGCCTGGACATTGACGAAATACGACTTCCGAGGTGCCCGCCTTCTGGTGAGCCTGATCGAACTCCCCATCAGCGTTTCTCCCGTGATTGCGGGGCTGGTCTGGCTGCTGCTTTTCGGCCGGCAGGGATGGTGGGGAAACTGGCTCGGCCATCACGGTCTGCACATCGCCTTCGCCGTCCCCGGCATCATTCTTGCAGCGCTCTTCGTGACCTTCCCCTACGTCGCACGCACCCTCATGCCCTATATGGAACAGCAGGGCCGTGCCGCCGAAGAAGCCGCTTTCCTGCTCGGCGCGGGCTTCTGGAAAACCCTGATCCACGTCACACTCCCAGACGCAGGCTGGGCGCTTCTTTCGGGAATTCTTCTCACGACAGCCCGCGCCATGGGGGAATTCGGCGCAGTCGCCGTTATTTCAGGCCACATCCCCGGCGTCACAGAAACCATGCCGCTCCATATCGAGACCCTCTATAACGGCTACCAGTCCGTAGCAGCCTTCGCGATGGCGGCCCTTCTCGTCCTTGTCGCAATGACAACGGTCCTGATCCGCATGTTTCTCGAGCGTTCTTTCAGAAAACAGCATCCATGAGCATCACTCTCGAAGCCTTCACGCAATACGCCCCCCGCTCTTCGCGCAAACTGCTCGATAACATCGCGCTAACCGTCGAAGACCGCGCGTTCGTCGCGCTTGTCGGACCGTCCGGAGCCGGAAAAACCACCCTGCTCAGAGCCATTGCAGGCCTTTACTCCCATTCCGAAGGCACGCTGCTGATCGACGGCCTCCCCATCCACGACCGCCCCGTACAGGACCGGGGCATCGGATTTGTCTTCCAGAACTATGCCCTGTTCCGACACATGACCGTGGCCCGGAACATCGCCTTTGGCCTCGACGTCCTGCCCCGCGCACGGCGCCCCGATCGCGCCGCCATCCAGCGCCGCGTCACTGAACTTCTGGACCTCATCCAGCTTCCCCATCTCGCAAAAGCCTACCCGGACCAGCTTTCCGGCGGCCAGAGACAGCGCGTGGCCCTTGCCCGCGCACTGGCAACAGGCCCCAGACTTCTCCTGCTCGATGAACCCTTCGGCGCCCTGGACCCTCTGGTCCGCCGTGACATCCGCCGCTGGCTCCGGGACCTGCACGACCGGATGAACCTGACGACCATTCTCGTCACCCATGACCACGAAGAAGCCATGGACGTCGCAGACACGCTCGTCGTCATGCAGGAGGGCCGCATCGTTCAGGCCGCGGACGCCTCCACCCTGAATGGTGCCCCCCAAACGCCCTTTGTCATGGAGTTTCTGGGCGAAACCCTCAAATTTCCGGGTATCGTCCGGGCTGGTCAGTTCGTTCCGGACAATACCGACATCGCCCCTTTCCCGTTCGAGGGGCCAGACGGAGACGCGACCGCTTTTATCCGCCCACATGACGTCTTCCTCCTGCCCGGGGCTGGACAGGCTTCCGTGGAAAAACGCCCCCATTTTTCCAACGGGCTTTTCCGCTATCAGATCGTTACCGCCGAGGCCGCATTTGAAATGATTACACCCACAGACCTCTCCCCACAGGAGATGCAGAATGTCCGCGTCGACATCAGCCGCGGAAAAATTTTCTATCCCGCTGCTGCGTCAGAAGACCCTCCGAAGCCAGCCTGAGCGGGCCATTCATATCTGCACGTCAAAGGTCGTCGTCCATTCCGACCGCTCGCCAGCCTGGCTCAGGACCAGCGTCCCGCCATGTCCCCTGACAATCTGGCGCGCCAGAGGCAGTCCGATTCCGTTGCCGCCCGCCTTGAACGAGACAAACGGCTCGAAAACCTGTTCCCGCAGCGCTGCATCAATCCCTGAACCATTATCGCGGATTCTGATCAGAACGGCATGATCGGCCATTTCAACAGCCAGTTGCACTCGGGGTGCAGACTGTCCCAGAGCAGCCTCGGCCCCGTTGTTCAGAAGATTCATAAGCGCCTGCTCCATCTGCGCGGCATCAAGCCGGACCATGAGCCGCCCCGCAGGCACCACCACGTCCAGCACCACGCGCGCACCCCATCGCGCCATAAAAAGCGTGGCGATTTCACGCACCAGCGCGCCAAGGTCTGCGGGCTTCAGATCCGGTCTGGGCAGACGCGCCAGATCGCGATAGCCGCGCACGAAACGATCCAGCCCCTCTGCACGACGCCGGATCGTCCCAAGCGCCTCCGCAATCAATGACCCTGTCTTATGGCTGCTGTTTGCCGGTCCCCGACATTCGGAAAACAGCTCTTCGGCCGTGGCGGACAGGGAAACGATGGGTGTGAGGGAATTCATGATCTCGTGGCTGAGAACCTGAAGAAGACCACGCAGCGCCTGAGCTTCCGCAGCGTTCAACCCGGCCTCGATGTCCGTCAGCGCCAGATACGCAACGATCCCTCCTGCCCCGGCGCCTTTGCCGACCGACAGCGCATAGACCCGCGGCGCACTCCCTGCCGATGCCAGACGGATCAGGCGTTTTTCCGGCCCCGACGCCTCCTTCTCCAAAGCCGCGATGAGAGCTTCGGGTGGCTCACGCAGGACCCCTTCCGTCATGAACAGACGCCGCGCCGCACGATTGGCGGCATGCAGGGTCCCATCCACATACTGGACCAGAAGCGGCACAGGCGCATGATCGAGCAGCGCCCGGTTCCGCAGCTTTTCCCGATCCACGGGACGCACGACGGAAGGCTCGTGCCGTTTCAGACGCCGCGTCACCCGGATCTGCGCCGCAACGACAGACCCTGCACAGATTAGCCCGACGCACATGCACAGAAGGGCCGTCGCATAAAACCCCCGCTGCCAGGCAGGAACGGTCAGCAGACAGGCCGCCACGATGCCAAAAAGCCGCAGGAACGTCTCAGCTACGACCCGCATCTAAAGCCCGTACCGTGCCATACGACGATACAGCGCCGGTCTGGTCAGACCCAGTTCCCGCGCAGCCTGCGTCACATTGAATCCATGCTTGCGCAACGCCGTCTCGATCAGGGATCGCTCGGTATCGCGCAGCGTCAGCGCTGCGTTCGGGACCGCTTCGGCCTCTTCGGAAGCCGTTTCCCATGTCCCAGTGAGTACAGCCCGCTCAACCACCGCACGCAGACCGCGCACATTCTGAGGCCACTCTTCCTCACACAGCAACCGAAGGCGGCCCTCGTCCATTCCGGGTTCGGCAAGTCCATGCCGGGCTGCGAAATACCGCAGAAAATGCGCGCTCAGAGCAACGATATCGTCCGCTCGCCTCTGCAAAGGAGAGAGGGTCAGTCCGACCATTCCCAGATGCAGCATCAGACGCGGATCAAGCATATCCTCCAGAGCCGCATGATCGCGCGAGGACAGAGCAATCACCCGTGGAGCCACGCGTGCGTCCAGCCTGTCCGCCAGACGGCGCTGCATGGGCGCAGACAGCGCCTCGATATTGCGAAAGATCCACGTTCCCCGCCCTTCCGGCAAAGCCTCGCAATCCTCCGCACGGAGCATCACCGCAGGATCGTCTTCATAAGAAAGAGCATGAATGCGCCGCGCCAGCAGCATCTTCCCGACACCCGGCGCACCCGTGATGATCAGTGACGCGCGGGTCACAGCCAAACGGTCCGCTTCGGCAATGGTCCGCCTCAGATCATCAGACGCTACAATCAGAGCGGGTTCTGCCTCAGTCGCCTGACGGGCCCGGCATTTCTTCAGCGTCCCTTCGACCAAAGCCAGAAGACGCTCGTTATTCCAGGGCTTCATGACGAAATCGACAGCCCCGGCGCGCATCGCCGCAACAGCAATCGTCACACCACTATGGCCGGTCACGACAATCACCGGCAGGTCCGGACGCAGGACCAGCATGTCCCTGAGCAGGGCCAGCCCTTCGGCACCAGCAGTCATTCCTTTCGTATAATTGAGATCGAGCAGCACGAGATCGACAGGAAACGACGCCAGCTGCGTCAACGCCTCATCCGCCCCATGCGCGGAAAGAATGTCCAGCCCGCTGCGACGGAACAGCAGACGGGCCGCAACCTGCACATCGCGATCGTCATCAACGAAGAGAAGACGCGGTGCCGGAAGAGCGGATTCCCCCGATTCGTTTCGGATTGCATTCATTGTGATCTTGACAGACCTTTCAGGGGTGTCCGGTTCCGGACACCCTGTTCGAAACCGGACATACCCGTAAAATCAGAATCAATTTTATCGTTATTTATCAATAAGTTAAATTCCATTTCCACCATGATACACTGTTTGCCAACAGGAGAAATAGTGCATGGATCAACCCGTTTCCAAAGCCCCGCCGAACGCCGCACTCCGCCCTGCATCCGGTGCCGTCATGGACCGGGCAGTCGCCCCGTCGCGGAGCAGAATCCTGACCCGGCGGGCGTTGCGTTATGGTGCCCCCGTCGCGGTTGCGGGCCTGATCTGGGCCGGGTGGCGCCTCGTCCCGGCATCGGGAACGCTTTCTGTCTCCCAAGACCAGTTGACAGTGGCAACCGTCCGATCCGCGCCCTTTCTCGACTACCTTCCCGTCCGCGCCACCGTAGCCCCACTCAACGTGACCTTCATTGATGCCATTCAGGGCGGCGAAGTGTCCGAAGTCGTGGCGAAGGACGGCGCGCTCGTGAAAAAGGGAGACGTTCTGGCGCATCTGAACAACCCCCAGCTCCAGCTCGACGTCACCTCCCGCGAAGCCCAGATCGCAAGCCAGCTTGGGGCCGTCAGCGCCCAGCGCCTGACCCTGCAACAGACGCGCACGACCGAAGAAACGCAGCGCGCAGAGGCCCGCTACAATCTGCTCAAGGCCCAGCGCGAACTCTCCATCCGCCAGCAGCTTCACGATCAGGGTTTTGAATCCGACGCCAACGTCCAGTCCTATCGCGACGAAGCGGATTATTACGCGCAGCGCCTGAAACGCCTTGAAAGCGCCCTGACGCAGGACCTGAAAGTCGCGGACCGGCAGGGGGGCGAAATTGACGAAGAAGCCCAGCGTCTGCGCTCCAATCTGGAGGTGGTGGAGGCCAGTCTTGGAGCGCTTGATCTCCGTGCGCCGCTGGATGGACGCCTGACCAATTTCGATCTCCAGCCCGGCCAGTCTCTCAAGGCCGGAGACAAGATCGGCCAGATCGACAGCGAAGGCCAGTACAGGCTCGATGCGGATATTGATGAGTTCTATCTGGGCCGCGTCGCGGTCGGCGAGCGGGCCGAAGCCGATCTGGGCGACACGAAACTGCCCATGACCGTCTCAAGGGTTCACCCGCAGGTCACGAACGGTCAGTTCCGGGCGGAACTCACATTCGACAGCCCCCCGCCGGCCGGATTGCGGCGCGGAGAAAGCATCGATCTGCGCATCACGCTGGGAGAAACCCATCGTGCGCTCGTCCTGCCCAACGGAGCATGGCTGGAGGCCAGCGGCGGCTCTTCGGCCTTCGTTATGGCCTCGGGCGAGCATAGTGCGGACCGCGTGTCGATCACATCCGGCCGCCGCAATCCCGAACAGGTCGAGATCACCGGCGGCCTGCATGACGGCGATCGGGTGATCGTCTCTTCCTACAATTCCTACAAGAATTTCAGCCATCTCGCGATTCACTGACGCAACGCATTGCAGGACCGGACACCATGCTGATCGAACTCTCGCACATCCAGCGCCTCTACCGCTCCGACGAAGTGGAGACGACCGCTCTGCACGACATCGAACTCCAGATCGAAAAAGGCGAATTCGTCGCGATCATGGGGCCGTCGGGTTGCGGCAAGTCCACGCTGCTGAACATCCTCGGCACGATCGACCGTCCGACCGGCGGCTCATACCGCTTCGGCGAGCATGAACTGACGGCGATGAACGAGGCAGAACTGGCGAAATTCCGCCGCGAACATCTGGGCTATGTGTTCCAGAGCTTCAACCTGATCGACGAACTGACGATTGAGGAGAACATCGAACTCGCCCTGATCTATCGCAACATGCCCAAGGCCGAACGCCAGAGCCGTGTGTCCCATGCCATGGATCATGTCGGCATCGCCCATCGTGCACGGCATTACCCGTCCCAGCTTTCCGGCGGTCAGCAGCAGCGCGCGGCCATCGCGCGCGCCATCGTGGGCGAACCGAGCCTGATCCTCGCCGACGAACCGACCGGCAATCTCGACACCGAAAACGGCGCACAGGTGATGGACATCCTCCAGCGCCTGAACGACGAGGGCGCCACCATCATCATGGTCACGCACTCCCCCAGCCACGCCGACCTCGCCCGCCGCCGCATCGACATGCTCGACGGGCAGGTCGTCGTCTCCGTCCGCAACGCGATCTGAAGCGACAGCAAGGGAGGAACGAGGGCCATGAGGACGATAATATCGGATTTCTGGCGGCTGGCCGTGCGCTACAGGCTCTACACCGCCCTGAACGTGATCGGTCTTGGGTTGGGCGTGGCCACGTTTCTCACACTGGCGCTGGTGGCGCGTTACGAACTGGGCTGGGACGGCTTTTACCGGCAGTCGGCGTCGATCTACGAACTTCAGGCTGATTTCATGATCGGCAGCGGCACATTTCATATGGCCGCGCTTCATGACCCGGTGCTTCCGGCAGTCCAGACCCGTATGCCCGGTCTGCAAGGCACGCGCCTTGAACAGATCTCCGCAGATCTGGTGGCGCCTTCGGACATCAGCAGAACGGTGCATTACGACCAGACGGTCAGCTTCGTCGATCCGAATTTCTTCGACCTTTTCGACCTGAAATTCACAGCCGGTTCCCCAGCCGTTCTTTCCTCGCCCGAAAACATCATCCTGTCGGCGACCATGGCGCGGCAGCTGTTCGGAACGAAACCCGCGCTCGGCCAGACACTGGAGGTCACGCGTCATGGGAAAACCTCCGTCTATCGTGTCGCAGGAGTGCTTCGCGACCATCCGTCCAACACCATGATCCCGACCGATCTGATTGCCGCTATCCCGAAAACTGCTGCGGACCGCCCGTGCGACGGCTGGGACACGATGTGCGCGCAAACCTACGCGGTGCTGCCCACAGCCGCATTGCGCCGGTCCTTTCTTCAAAACGCCCATGACGTCCTGATGGCCTCCCCAATGTCTCGCGCCCTTAAGCAGACAGATCCGGGGGGTGAAAAAATGACCTTCAAGGCTGTTCCTCTCCCGCTCGTTCATTTCGGCTCCGATGGCGTGGCTGAGGACGGGGCATCGCGCAGCGTGCTGTTCGCACTCGCCGCGATCGGCACCCTCTCCCTGCTCGCGGGGGCGATGAATTACGTCAATCTCGCCACCGCGCAGTCTCTGGGTCGGGCGCGGGAAGTGGCCATCCGCAAGGTTCTCGGCGCCTCCCACACCCGGCTGATGATCCGCTTTCTGGGGGAAACCCTCGTGCTGACGACGCTGGCGACCATGCTGGGGCTGATCCTGACGGAAATCGCGCTCCCGATGGTCGCCAGCCTCTCGGGCTGGGCCGTGACGCTGGATTACGGCTGGGCGCTCCCGCTTCTGGGCGGCGTCATTGTCGTCCTCACGCTGGGAGCCGGCTTTTACCCCGCCTTCATGCTGTCCTCGTTTTCACCCGCACCGGTCCTCGCCTCCGCCCGCCTTCCGGCACAGGGGCGCTTCGGTGCACGGATCCGGCTCTTTCTGGTGGGGCTCCAGTTCGCATTCGCCGTGACGCTCGGGATCTGCACCCTCGTCGTCAACGCGCAGGCGCTGCATCTGCGTCATCTGGACCGGGGCATGACGATCCCCGGCCTCGCCATTATCGCCACGGAAAATCTCAACGTGCTGGACAGGCAGCAGACCGCCATCGTGAACCTCCTGCGCGCCATGCCTGACGTCACCGACCTGTCCGTCTCGGCGGGAGGGGCACTCGGGCGCTACGACGTCGGGGGCGTCCACCGCACACCCGGTCAGAAAGCCTTCATGGCACAGACCGTCGCCCATGACGAAGCGTTCTTCAGGACGTTCCGGCTGCGCCTGCTCGCGGGACGCCTGACGACATCCGCCCGCGCGACAGATGTCACCCACACGAAAAACGGGGCTCCGGACGTGCTGGCGCAGAACTTCGTCCTCAGCCGGGAAGCAACGCGCAAGCTCGGTTTTTCCTCGCCGCAGGCCGCTCTGGGACAGACCTTCATGTTTGGCGACAACCAGGCCGCCGAGAAGCGCACGATTGTCGGTGTCGTCGAGGACGTCATTCTCAATTCCGGGCAGGACACCTTGCCTCCCCCGATCTACGAACTGGAAACAGGCCCGATCGAGCAGGGGATCATTGCGTTCCGGACCGCACCGGGTGCGATGCCCCGTGTTCTGAGCACATTACGCAGGGCATGGCCGACACTGGCGCCCGGCGTTCCGTTCGAGCCCCAGACCATGACCGAAATCATCGCGGACTCCACCCGGGGCGATATCGCACGCGGCCGTCTGTTCAGCATTGGCGCGGCCGTCGCCATCGCCATTGCCTGCCTCGGTCTGTACGGGCTGGCGGCTTTCAATGCCGAACGCCGAATGCATGAAGTCGGCATCCGCAAGACGCTGGGCGCCACGACCGCGCAGATCATGCGCCTGCTGCTGGGACAGTTCCTGCGCCCCGTCCTGTACGCGAGCCTGATCGCCTGGCCTGTGGCCTGGCTCTTCATGCGGAACTGGCTCACGGGCTTCGACAACCCGGTCGCACTCACGCCTCTGTATTTCGTGCTTACCACGCTGCTCGCCGCTTTGCTGTGTGCGCTGACAATCTTCGGCCGGACCTTCGGCCTCGCCCGGGCCGAACCCGCCCGCGCCCTTCGCGCGGAGTGATCGCCATGCTCTCCCGATACGTCTCTCCTGTTTTCACGGCGTTCTTTCGCCAGATGCGCCATCATCGGCTCTATACGGCCATCAACATCGCAGGACTGGCCCTTGGGCTTGCGACCTGCCTCACCTTTGGGCTGATCGTCCGCTACGAATTCACGTTCGACCGGTGGCTGACAAGCGCAGGCGACATTTACCGGCTAGACGCCGTCAATGCATCCGGCGGGAAACCGGCGGAAGTCGCGGATGCCCCGTTCCGGGTTTACGACGCGCTCCGGACAGCTTTCCCGGAAATCACACATGCCACGCGCATCCGCCCCGACGGTATTTCCATCATCACACCGGACGATATCCACGCGTCCAACGCGCTCTATGTCGATCACGATTTCTTCGCGACGCTGCCCTACCCCCTCATCCGCGGCAATGCGGCTTCCGCGCTGTTGGCACCAAACAGCATCGTCCTTTCGCAGGAACGGGCGCTGGCCTATTTTCATACGATCGACGTGATCGGGCGCAGACTGACGGTCGATCACGACGGGCGCAAGGCCGACCTCACCGTAACCGGCGTTCTCGGCCCGGTCCCGGGCAATACGACACTCAGGCCCGACATGCTGATCCCGATCGACAGTGCGATGCTGGCCTCCCCGGCCTTCAGGCAGTGGGGGATCGAGGGCGGATATCTCTTCTTTCGTCTCCGCAGTCCCTCCGACGCCAGACACATGCAGAATGCGATGGCGCAGTTTTCCACCGACCATGTGCCCACGCAGGTGCGGCAGAACGGGGAATTACGGGACTGGCGGGTCCGCGAACTGCCGTCCCTGCATTTTCTTGACGGAACGCTGGGCGCGTCGGACGCCAGCCGCACCGGCGTCATCATGCTGGGGCTCATCGGCGTTCTGGCGATCCTCTCCGCCCTCATCAACACAATCAACCTGTCTACCGCCCGTGGTCTGCTCCGCGCCCGCGAAGTGGCGATGCGCAAGACGCTGGGTGCCACACGACGCGATCTGATCGTCCAGTTCATGGGCGAGGCGATGCTGCTTGTCCTGTGCGCAGCCATCCCGGCCCTGGCCCTGATTGAAATCGCCATCCCGACAGTCAACGCGCTGGGCGGATGGGATATCGTCATTCCTTATGGCCTTGTGCTGCCGGCACTCCTGGCGCTGACGGTCGTCGTGGGCCTGCTGGCCGGCGCCTATCCGGCGCTGTGGCTTTCGTCCTACCAGCCCGCAAGAGTGCTTGCCGCCTCGCGCATGGCGACGATGGGCCGCCTTGGCGCCATCGTCCGTCTCGGACTTGTGGTCGTGCAGTTCGGCTTTGCGATCGGGCTGAGTGCCTCAAGCGTGGTGATCCTGCGCCAGTCAGTTTTCGTGCGGGACATGAATCGCGGGTTCGAAAGCAGCGGGCTGGCCTTCATTCCGTTCATCGACAATGTCGGCCCCTCGGCCACACAACTGTCGCTCATGGATGCTTTCCGCAGCATTCCGGGTGTGACGACGGTGTCCTATTTCTACACGATGCCGGGTAATTACGGCTTCTTCGCAGGTGATTATTTTTCGCCCGCGACCATGCCGGATCACCGCCCGCGGCTCGAATGGCAGGATATCGGACGCGACTACTTTCAGCTCTTCGGAATGCACCTGATAGCGGGGCGTCTGTTCGACGACGCTCATGGCGAAGACGACCAGCAGAAAGGAAGCGGCATCCATTCAGCCATCATTGACGTCAGTTCCGCACGCGCACTGGGCTACACAACGCCAGAAGCCGCGTTGGGCCAGACGATCCGCAAGAATACTGATCGTGCGTCATGGCGCATCATCGGCGTGGTGAATGATATCCGCCTGAAATCGGCACGCGAACAGAGCGTTCCCCATGTTTATTTCTACACGTCCTCCCCGTACCGTTTCACAAGCGCCGGCATCCGCTTTGAAAACCGTTCGAAACAGGACGTCAAAACCGCTCTTCAGGCGATCTGGCGGCAAAGAGCACCTAGTCTCGCATTTAACGCCGTTCTGGCCACCGATCTGCTGTCCGGTGACTATCGCGACGACGAACGGCGCGGCGAGCTTCTGGCCATCGGCGCGGGCATTGCCATCTTCATCGCGGTGATGGGCATGTACGCTCTCGCCTCCTTCACCGTCGCCCGCCGGATGCTTGAGGTCGGAATTCGCAAGACACTGGGCGCAACGACCGGCCGCGTTCTGGGCCTGCTGATGGGACAGTTTCTCAAGCCGGTTGTGGGAGCCGGGCTGATCGGCTGTGCCCTGGCCTGGATGATGATGCGGAACTGGCTGTCGGGCTTCGACGCACGGATTGCGCTCTCTCCGATTTATTTCGCCTCGGTTTTCGTGGCGGCGCTGTTTGTGGCCGCCCTGACCGTCTTGTTCCAGACCTTGCGCGTCGCCCGGGCCGAGCCTGCACGCGCCCTGCGCGCGGAGTAACCGTCATGCTCTTCACCATCCTGCGCAGCATCCTCCGTCAGGCCCGGCGTCAGCCGCTCTATCTGGCGCTCAACGTCCTCGGGCTGGGGCTCGGCATGGCGGTCTGCCTCGTGCTGACCCTTCAGGTCCGTTACGAATACAGCTTCAACGCGACCATTCCCGACGCGGCGCATGTCCTTCGGCTGGACTCCCATCTCATGTTCCCGGGCAGCGCACCGCAGGAATATGCCGATGTCCCGTTCATCGCCTTTCCGTTCCTGCGCACCGATTTCCCGCAGATCGTCGATACGACGCGCTACGAAACGGAAGACTACCAGCTCCATAACGGCGACAGAAGCATCTCCGCCGATGCCGCCATGGTGGACCCGTCCTTTTTCAACGTCATCGCCCTCCCGCTTGAACACGGCGACCCGCGTTCAGCCCTGAGCAGGCCCGACGCCATCGTCCTGTCCGCCGATACGGCACAGGCGCTGTTTGGCACGACCGACGTGCTGGGACGCACGCTCACAACCGATCATGAAGGGCACCGCAGCAGTCAGACGGTCACAGGCGTACTGGCGCGCGCGTCCGGTCCGGTCACGATCGCCCCGGACGCCCTCACGCCTTTCCCGTCCGATGAAATGCAGAAACCACAGTTCACACGCTGGGGTTCAAGCTCGGGCAATATCTTCCTGCACGTGCGGAGCGAAGCCGACCGTACCGCCATCGCAAGAAACCTGACCCGCTTCGTGATCGACCATGCGTCCGGTACGGCGAATGATGACAGCAGCGAGGGCGTCCACCCCGAACGGCGCTTCGCCCTGTCCCTCGTCAGTCTGCGCGAGACGCATTTCAATGACCTGCATGTCGTCGGCGGCGATGACGCGACCGATCGCTCGGTGGTGAATATTCTCGCACTGATCGGCGCCCTCGCGCTTCTTCTTGCCGTGCTCAACGCCATCAATCTCGCCACGGCCCGCTCCGGTCTGCGCGCGCGGGAAGTCGCCATCCGCAAGACGCTCGGCGCCACGCGAAAGGCACTGTTCGTCCAGTTCGTCGGCGAAGCGATCGCCAGTACCGCCATTGGCGGCGCACTCGCGCTCGCCCTGTGCGAGATCGCCCTGCCCTTCACGGCTGCCCTGACGGGCACGACCCTGCACATGGATTACGGCTTCACGCTGCCCTTCCTCCTCTGTGTCGTGCTGCTGACGGGGCTTGCCTGCGGGATCTACCCCGCGCTCGTCCTGTCTTCCTACCAGCCCGCGCATGTTCTGGCGGCCACGCGCATGCCGTCTGGCGGACGCGGGGCAACGCGTCTGCGGAACGGTCTCGTCATCGTGCAGTTCGCCTTCGCAGTGGCCTTCGCCATCTGCACACTGGTGGTGAACCGGCAGGCCCATTTCATGCAGTCACAGGATCTGGGGTTCGCCCGTGACGGCATCCTGATCAGCTCCGACATCATGACGAGCGATATCGCAAAGCAACGGGCAATCCTTGAGGCCCTGCGCCATACGCCGGGTGTCGTCTCCGCATCGCTGTCAGAGCTGACCCCGCATATCGACAACCGCCACCGCTTCAACGTGACGCCGGTCGGCCCCCAGCGCGAAGACATTCATGTCCTTGGCGATACGGTCGTCGGAGACTACGCCACGACCTATCGGCCCCGCATGCTCGCGGGTCGCTGGTTCGACAGCAGCCATGGCGAAGACGACAGCCCCGGCGACGAAGCGTTCCACAAGTCGTCCGGAAAAACATGGAACGTCGTCCTCAACCGCACGGCCGTGTCCCGGCTGGGCTTTGCCTCACCGGAAAGCGCCATAGGCACGCCCCTCAAAAGCGGTCCCGTCATGCTGCGGGTCATCGGCGTCATGGAAGACATGCGCTTCGTCTCCGCCCGCGATGACGTCTCGCCGCAGATTACGTTCAATTCAACCGCCGCCCTCGATTATCCCCACGCATCAGTCCGTTTCTCGGGCGTGCCCGAAAACATCATGAAAACGCGCCTCAAATCGGCCTGGGACCCGGTTTTCCCTGATGATCCGACCAGTTTCCGCACGGTGCAGGACCGTATGTCCACGTTCTACATCACGGAGCAGCGCCGGGGATGGCTGTTCTCCATCGCGTCCGGCATCGCGATCTTCATCGCCTGTCTGGGCCTGTACGGTCTGGCCTCCTTCACGGCCCTGCGGCGGACCCATGAAGTCGGAATCCGCAAAGCGCTCGGGGCCACGACGCACAACGTGCTGACCCTCATGCTCGGCGATTTCCTGCGCCCTGTCCTGCTGGCCTGTGTCATGGCGGCTTTTCCGGCGCTGTTCGTGATGCGCTCCTGGCTGTCCGGCTTCCACCAGCGCATCGCGCTTTCCTGGCTTGATTTCGCACCCGTCGTCCTCGTGACGCTCCTCATTGCCGCCCTCACCGTCCTCGGACAGACCCTGCGCCTCGCCCGTGCCGAACCGGCCCGCGCGCTCAGAGCGGAGTAAACGCCATGCTTTCCCATATCGCCCTCGTTTTCTGGCGCGGCATTCTCCAGCGCCGCCTGTTCACGACCCTGAACGTGCTGGGCATGGCGCTCGGCATGGCGACGTTCCTGACGCTTGCGCTGATCGTGCGTTACGAATTCACCTTCGATCGCTGGATCCCCGATGCGGAGCACATCTACCGGCTGGATGCCTTCTCCGACGAGGAAACCACAGTGTCCAGCATCCGGCTGATCGACGCACTCCGCGCGGAGCATCCAGACTGGAACGCAACCGCGATCCTGCGCGGCTTCTCCGGAGCAACCGTCCGCATCAATGACAACGCTTGGGACGTTTTCATCGCCCGGACCGATGCCCATCTGTTCGACGTCTTCGCGCTCTCGCTGGCGGAAGGCGATCCGCGCACGGCCCTTGTTCCCAAAGGCGTGGTGCTGACACGGACGCAGGCGCGGCGCTTCTTCGGGCAGGATCATAATGTTCTGGGGAAGACGCTGGACATCACGCAGAAAGGCCGGACCGAACGGCTCCATGTCACCGGCGTCCTGAAGGACCTGCCGCCGAACACCACGCCACAATTCGATCTTCTCGTCCCAACCTCCGCCTCCGAAATGCAGGCCGGATCGTCGTGGGAAATGAGCGCAGCCGAGACCTGGGTGCGGGTTTCACCAGCCGTCGCATCCCGACTGCCCGATCTTCTCAGTGGTATCGTACAGCGTCACGCCGCCGGACTGTCGGCGGAAGATGCCAAGGCATTCAAAATTCGTACACGGCCCCTCACGACACTCCATTTCTTCGACGCGACCATTGGCTGGGGCGGGGCGGATGAACGCCTGCCGATCATTCTCGGTGTCGTCGGGCTGCTCGCACTCGGGGCGGGACTGGTCAATTTCGTCACGCTTTCCACAGCTCTAGCCGCAACCCGCTCGCGGGAAGTCGCGATGCGCAAGGTGCTGGGCGCCACAGTCCTGACACTCGGACTGTCTTTCACGGCGGAGGCCATCGGTCTGGCCCTGATCGCGGCCGTCATCGCGCTCGTCCTGACCGAACTGACACTCCCCTGGATCAGCACGCTGAGCGGCTGGCCGGTCGGCCTCGATTTCGGTTTCGCGCTGCCCCTGCTGCTGGCTTCCGCCATCATCGGCGGGGCCTGCGCGGGGGCCTATCCGTCCTGGATGCTCTCACGCTTCCGCCCGGCGGCTGTTCTCGCCTCCGCGCGGATGCCGGGAAGCGGGCGTCTTGGCAGCCGTCTGCGGGAGGGGCTGACCGTCGCTCAATTCGCCTTCGCCGTGACGCTGACGATCTGCACACTGGTCATCTGGCGCCAGACCCATCTGCTCCAGACGATGGATCGCGGTTTTCAGCAGTCCGGCCTCCTGATGGCCTATCTGCCGAACGAACAGGCCGAGCGCCTGCGCCAGCAACGCCTGAGCGATCTCGTCCGTGGCCTGCCCGGCGTCACCGGCGTCACGGTTGCGGACGACGCACCCGGCGGCGGAAGAGCGGTCATAACATTCGATACGACCCGTCCGGGACGTTCAGACCCGCCGCCTCTGCTGGCCGTAGTCGCGATGCAGCCCTCCACGCTGCCTGTCTGGGGCGCGCATCTCCTCGCCGGGCGCCTGTTCGACACGACCCACGACTATGACAGCCGCGCCATGCCGGTCGCACCATTCGACAGCTTTCTGGCCGGACAGAGCTGGACATTCGGCGCCCACAACGTCGTCCTCAACGAGGCCGCCATCCGCGCGCTCGGCTTTGCGGACGCTGCCAGCGCCATTGGCGCACCCATCACACTGCACGGCAAGGACATCCAGACGATCATCGGCGTCGTCGCCGACATGCGGTTCAAAAACAGCCGCGCCAGTGTCACGCCCGCACTGTATTACGCCGTGTCCGGCCCGATCGGTTACGGCGTGCTCTCCGTCCGATTTGACCACGCCCCCGAAAACGCTGTCCGGACTGCGATCGCCACGGTCTGGAAGCAGGTCTATCCCGAAAGCGCACTGAACCTGCGCAGTGTCGGCGACATCATCGACAACGATACCCGGCCAGAAAAACAGCGCGGAACGCTGATGATCGTCGCGTCCTTCGTGACACTGTCGATTTCCTGCATCGGTCTGTACGGCATCGCCGTGTTCAACGTGCGCCGCCGCCTGTTCGAGATCGGCGTCCGCAAGGTGCTGGGCGCGACGGCGCAACAGGTCACGCGGCTTTTAGTGCTGCAATTCCTGCGCCCCGTCCTGATCGCAAACCTCATCGCCTGGCCGGTCGCCTGGTGGGTGATGCGGGGCTGGCTGTCCGGGTTTGACCGACGCATCAGCCTCTCCCCGCTCTATTTCGCCCTGACCGCGCTGATCGTGCTGGCGCTCGCCACACTCACCACCCTGCTCCAGATCCGCCGCGGCGCTCGAAGCGCGCCCGCCATCGCTCTCAGCTCCCAGTAAGCCTCCCGCTTCTTCCGGACCCGATACGCCCATGACTTACCGTAAAGCCCTCATCCTCGCCCTGCTGGCCTCGGTCCCCGCTCTTCTGCCCGCTCCGGCGGACGCCCTGACCCTTCAGGAGGCGCTGGCGCTGGCCTATCGCAGCAATCCGACATTGCGAGGGGAACAGGCCAACCAGCGCGCCGTTACCGAAAACTCCGCACAAGCCCGTTCCGGCTGGCGACCGACCGTTCAGGTCAACATGGATGCTTCCTACCAGCAGGGACCTTATACCAGTGCCTTCGCGCTAGGGTCCTATACGTCCAATTCCGCTGAAGGATATGTTTCGGCGAAACAGACGCTCTATTCGTTCGGACATGTTGCCAATCAGGTGCGCGCGGCGGATGCGCGCTCGCGAGCGGAGCTGCACCAGTTGCGACTGACCGAGGCACAGGTCTTCACCGGTGTGGTAACGGCCTATATGAACGTGTTGCGAGACCGGAACATTCTCGACGTGCGGCGGGCCGATCTGGATATGCTCACCCGTCAGGTACAGCTCACAACCTCCCGCTACACTCTCGGCGGCCAACCCTCCGAACAGGTGACGCGCACGGATGTCGAACAGGCGGAAACCCGGCGTCGCTCGGCGGAAGTCGCCGTCACGCAGGCTCAGGCCATGCTCGCGGCCTCGGTCGCGCAGTTCCGCGCGGTCATCGGGACGGAGCCGGACACACTGACGATGCCGGACGGCCTGCCCGGCCTGCCCGCCACACTGGATCAGGCGCTGAAAACCGCGCTGGCGCTCAATCCGCAGCTGATCCAGATGCAGGAAACCAAGAAAGCCACCGCCGCCGATATCGACACTGCGCGCTCGCAATGGGGCCCTCAGATTCAGGTGCAGGGGACGTTCGGAACGATCGGCCCGGCCTCCCCGTTCCACGGCGACCAGTATGGCGAGCAGGTGACGGGCCTCGTCCAACTCGTGCAGCCGATCTATAATGGCGACCTGTACAACTCCCAGATCCGTCAGGCCCGCAACAAGGACGAACAGGCCCGCGAGAGCGTCGAACTCGCCCGGCGCACCGCCTTGCAGGACGTGGCGACCAACTGGCACGCGGTCGAAAACGGGTTACAGGCCATCCGCGCCGGGACGGCGGAAGTCCGCTCCGGCGAGACCTCACTCAAGGGTTATCAGATCGAATATGGCTACGGCCTGCGCAGCACGACCGACGTGCTCTATGCCGATCAGAATTTGCGCTCGGCACAGGTGGAACTCGCCGGCAGCCGCCATGACACCATCGTCGCCGAAGCCACCCTCCTCGCCTCGATGGGCCGTCTGCAGGCCGAAGACCTGTTGCCCAACCTTCCGCATTATGACGCCGCAGCGAAGCTCCAGCGCGCCCGCACGCGCGGCTGGGAGCCCCTTCAGGCGCCGATCTCCGCCATCGACAAGGCCGGCTGGTAAGGAAAAAAACGATGTTCGCAGAGACCTTCAGAGCAACCTGGCGCACCCTTACCGCCCAGAAACGCTATACGCTTCTCAATCTGGCGGGTCTGGCGCTCGGCATCGCCGTTTTCCTCACGATGGCGCTGATCGTGCAGTACGAAACCAGTTATGATTCCAGCGTTCCCAACGTCTCGCATCTCTATGCCGTGGACGAAGCCTTCCGCCCGGCCGGACACGCACCGGCCGACAGCGATTTCATCAGCTTCGTGCCTTTCCCGTTCCTGAAGCAGGATTTTCCCGAAATCAGCAGCGCCATAAGGGTTCTACAAGAAACGCTCGTGGTGCGGGGTGGGACGATCCTCGCGCAGGAAAAGGTGACGATGACAGACCCGGAGTTCTTTTCCGTCTTCGCACTGCCCCTGCTCGCCGGAGACCGCGCCACCGCACTGGATGGCCCTGGGAAGGTCGTGATTTCAGCCGATATGGCGCGAAAATACTTTGGAACCGAACAGGCGCTGGGCAAGCGGCTGCGCATCGATAATGGCCAGACGGACGCGATCGTGACTGGTATTCTCGCCCCCCAGCCACCGAACCAGACGATGAAATTCGATCTGATCGAAGTTATTCCGACGAACTGGCTCTCCCGCTACGCCTTTACGAACTGGGGGTCACTCTGGGGCACGATCTGGCTCCGTATTGATGACCCGCGCGCCATCCCGCGCGTCCGCGCCGGTCTCGCGCACTATCCCTACACTCATCCCGGAAACTGGACGAAGGCTCTGCTTGAAGAAATGTTCGGGACCGGCGGACTGAACCTGCTGTCGCTGAAAGATTTTCATTTTCATGCCGCAGCCATCGGGGAAGGCGGCAACAGCCGGGCTCTCATCCGCATTCTGGGTCTGATCGGACTAGCTGGTCTGGCCACGGCCATTATCAAC
Organism: Gluconobacter sp. Dm-44; assembly: GCF_018256175.1. NCBI lineage: Bacteria > Pseudomonadati > Pseudomonadota > Alphaproteobacteria > Acetobacterales > Acetobacteraceae > Gluconobacter > Gluconobacter sp. Dm-44. Next base: position 176,126 of record NZ_JAERLZ010000005.1, read on the forward strand.
TATGTCAATCTGGCCACGGCACGCTCGGCCTTGCGTGCGCGTGAGGTCGCAGTGCGCAAAGTGCTGGGCGCGACACGTCCGCGCCTGATCGCGCAGTTCATGAGCGAAGCCTATCTGATGGTCGTGATCGCCGCCGCTCTGGGCACGGCTCTGACAGAGCTCGCCCTGCACTGGGTCAATCTGTGGGGCGGCTGGAGCCTGTCGATGGACTGGGGATTTGTCCTGTCGGTTGATGGGCTGGTCGTGCTGGGTGCCGGAACACTGGCAGGCTTCTATCCCGCTCTGGTCATTTCTGGCTTTCGTCCGGCTGCGGTTCTCGCCGCCAGCAAAACCCCCGCGGGCGGGCGGATCGAGAGCGGACTGCGCTCCCTTCTGGTCGTGCTGCAGTTCAGCTTCGCCATGACACTCGCAATCTGCAGCCTCGTCATGAGTCTTCAGGCGCGTCATGTCCGGACACTGGATCGTGGCATGACGCAGGACGGGCTGATCGTCATCCCTGCGCTCGACGATTCCTCCCTCCTCAATCGCCAGCGCGACATCATGGCGCGTCTGGCCCAGGTGCCGGGTGTGCGGATCGCAACGCGGTCAGACATTTATCCCTATAACGCCGTCAACAACGAAGACTGGCTGCTCGTCGGCCATCCCGAAAAACACTCGATGAACTGGGGACGCGCAACGGAGGGGTATTTCGACGCGATCGGCGCGCATCTTCTCGCGGGGCGGTTTTTCGATCCCCATCATGGGCAGGATTATCCCGCCAACCCGTTCACCGCAGGCAACGGCACGAGCGTCATCCTGACGCGCCTCGCCGCCGAACGCTTCGGGTTTGCGTCTCCGCAGACTGCCATCGGAAAAGATATTCAGGAATCAGGCGCGCCTCAGACCTATCATGTCATCGGCGTCATCGACGATATCCGGATCCATTCGGCAAATGCCCCCATGAAACCGCTGCTGTTCACAGGGGCCTCTGGCTCGTTCCCTTATATCGGCGGCCTGATCCGCTATAACGGCGCGTCCGCGCAGATCGAAATGGAGCGCTTGGCAAAAGCCTGGGCCGAAGTCGCACCGGACGTTGCTTTCTCTGCCCGGACAGCGTCAGACATTTTCGCCGAGGACTATCGTGCAGATGGAAGCCACGGCGCACTCTTCGGTATCGGCTCGACGATCGCTATCGCAATTGCCTGTCTGGGCCTTTACGGCCTCTCGGCGTTCAATGTCTCAAGACGACGTCAGGAAATCGGCATCCGCAAGGTCCTCGGTGCGGGAACGCGGGATGTGCTGTGGCTTCTCCTCACACAGTTTCTCCGTCCGGTCGCTTTCGCCAGCCTGATCGCATGGCCCGCTGCCTGGGGCCTCATGCGGATCTGGCTGTCCACATTCGATGACCGGATCAGTCTGACTCCCCTGCCCTTCCTCGCCGTTACGGCCGCCGCCATCTTCATCGCCGTCCTGACGATCATCACCCAGACCCGGCGCATCGCAACCCTGCCCCCCGCCACTGCCCTGCGCCAAAACGGATAACAGGCCGCACAGACAGCTCCCTCACGAAACCCAACCATGAATTAAATTCATAGAACAATGAAATAAAATCATTTTTGCTCACTGAACCTCTCGGGCATAACAGCATCCAACGCGTCTCAACATAACCGGCCTGAAAACTGCCGATTGGAAGCTGCACACACGTAAAATTCTCTACAGATCCCCATCATGGTCTGGAGAATTTCTGCCCGAGCAAGGTGAAACAGGAATGTCTGCCGAATTTACATTCTCTATCAAAAAAACCCGGTTTGATGAAGACTACACGCCTTCGGACGACACACGCCTGACAACCAATTTCGCCAATCTGGCCAGAGGTGAACACCGGCGGGAAAACCTGCAGAGAGTTCTGCAGATGATCGATAACCGCTTCAATTCCCTCGCGCACTGGGACAACCCCAAGGCAGATCGCTATTCCATCGAGCTTGAAATCATTTCCATCGAAATGAACATCAACGTCGCTGCAAAGCGTGACGTCTTTCAGCTCATTGAAATTCTCAACACGACCATTGTCGACAAGGTTAAAAACGAGCGGATCCCGGGCCTCTCGGGAAACAGTTTTTCGTCCTATGTTCGCGATTATGATTTCAGCGTCCTGCTTTTGAACCACAATCAGGGCCGTTCAGAGTTTCAGGTTCCCGATCAGTACGGCGATCTGCATGGCAATCTGTTCAAGGCAGCGATCCATTCGGCTGACTATAAGGCCCTGTTTGGCAAGGCACCCGTCATCTGCCTGAGCGTTTCCAGCAACAGAACCTATCACCGAACCGAAAACCATCACCCGGTTCTGGGGACCGAATACGAACAGCGCGAATTTTCCCTGACCGATCAGTATTTCGGGAAAATGGGCATGAAAGTCCGGTATTTCATGCCCGCTTTTGCCACCGCGCCGCTGGCGTTCTATTTCATCGGCGATCTTCTGTCAGACTATTCCGATCTGGAACTGATCAGCACGATCAGCACGATGGAATCCTTCCAGAAAATCTACCGGCCGGAAATCTACAATGCCAATTCCCCGGCATCCGACTGCTATCAGCCCACCCTGAAGCATCAGGACTATTCGCTGACCCGCATCGTTTACGATCGTGAGGAGCGCAGCAGGCTGGCCGTTGAACAGGGCGTGTTCACGGAAGAACGCTTCATCAAACCGTATCAGGACATTCTGGGACAGTGGTCTGCCAGCTTTCCTGCCTGATCCATCAAAAACAGCAAGGCCGCAATCATCATGAAAACACTTCTCCCGACCTCGACCGCTGGCAGCCTGCCGAAACCGTCATGGCTCGCGAAGCCGGAAACCCTCTGGTCCCCCTGGAAACTTCAGGGTGAAGAGCTGGTCGAAGGTAAGCAGGACGCCCTGCGCCTGACGCTGGATAACCAGAACCGTGCCGGCATCGATATTGTCAGCGACGGCGAACAGACGCGCCAGCATTTCGTTACGACATTCATCGAGCATCTGAGCGGCGTCGATTTCGAAAACCGCCAGACGGTCAAGATCCGCAACCGTTACGACGCAAGCGTGCCGTCCGTCGTGGGCGCCGTGTCGCGCGAAAAGCCCGTCTTCGTCGAAGACGCCAAGTTCCTGCGCAAGCTCACGGACAAGCCGATCAAATGGGCCCTCCCCGGCCCCATGACCATGATCGATACGCTGCATGACGCGCATTACAAGAGCCGTGAAAAGCTGGCTTGGGAGTTCGCCCGCATCCTGAATCAGGAAGCTCGTGAACTTGAAGCCGCTGGCGTGGACATCATCCAGTTCGATGAACCTGCCTTCAACGTTTTCTTCGACGAAGTGAATGACTGGGGCATTGCAACGCTGGAAAAGGCCATTGAAGGCCTGAAATGCGAAACCGCCGTCCATATCTGCTACGGCTACGGCATCAAGGCGAATATCGACTGGAAGAACACTCTGGGCTCGGAGTGGAGACAGTACGAGGAGATTTTCCCCAAGCTGCAGCGGTCGAACATCGATCTGATCTCGCTGGAATGCCAGAATTCGCGCGTTCCGATGGATCTCATCGAACTCATCCGCGGCAAGAAGGTGATGGTCGGCGCCATCGACGTAGCCACCAGCACCGTTGAAACACCAGAAGACGTCGCCAACACGCTGCGAAAGGCCCTTCAGTTCGTCGATGCGGACAAGCTGTATCCGTCGACCAACTGCGGAATGACCCCGCTGTCCCGCCAGGTCGCAACGGGCAAGCTGAACGCCCTGAGCGCAGGTGCCGCAATCGTCCGGAAAGAACTTCTGGGCTGACCTGTCTGACGGAGTGGAGGTCGGCATAGCGGCCTCCACTCCACGTCCTGTTTTACGGGATCAGAACGTCCTGATCCCCGGGACTGGCCGCAAATTTTATGAAATTGGTGAGATACTGGACGTCCTCATCCGTTTCGCGCCGTCCCAGAAAAATCTGCTTTGCAATGCCATGTTTGCCAATCCTGATGGCATGGAGATCAAAGCGCGCGGCGTATTCCTCCACCAGCCATCGGGGAAGAACGGCCACGCCCCGGCCATGCGCTACCATGACCAGCATGATATCCGTCGTTTCGATCTGCTTCTGCTGACGCGGCGCAATCCCGGCGGGCTGTAGAAACTGCGTGTAAATATCCAGTCGTTCCGTCGGCACCGGGTAAGTGATGAGGATCTCATCCGCCAGTTGCTCAGGTGTGACACATTGAACATCGCGCAGCCTGTGGCCGCTTCCGACAACAAGCACGAGTTCATAGTCAAAGACGGGGGTAAACTTCAGCTCCGGCTTGTAGAGCGGATCCGGCGTTACGAGGATATCAATCTCGTTACCCAACAGCGCCCCAATCCCCCCGAACTGGAATTTCTGCCTGACGTCCACATCCACTTGCGGCCAGCGTTCGAGATAGGGCGAGACGACGTTGAGTAGCCATTGATAACACGGATGGCATTCCATCCCGATCCTCAGCGTACCGCGCTCTCCATTGGCAAACTGCTCCAGCCGCTCTTCAGCCAAAGAAAACTGTGGCAGGAGCCGGTTCGCAAGCGAAAGCAGCCACTGCCCCGCCTGCGTCAGAACCAGCGACCGCCCCTCCCGACGCCAGATCTTCACGCCAAGCTGGATTTCGATCTTGCGGACCGCATGGCTCAGGGCAGGCTGCGTCAGGTTCAGTCGCGCCGCAGCCGCCGTCAGCGACCCCTCCCGGGCGACTTCCTGAATGATGGTCAGATGATTACGTTCGAGAATGGCCATACCCTGTCAGTCATATGCACAAAACTCATATGCCGACAGGGAAATGTTCTTCATGAAGCCCTGCGCCTAGTAGAATTTGAGCGTGTCGGCCTGAAGCCACGCGGTCGTTCCCGGAGCACAGGAAAGACCGATCTCCAGATCGGTGATGTCCCGGCCCGTCCAGACCCTGTGATGTGGATTATCCACGCTGGCCAGACTGGTGAAGGGAACCCGGATCGTCTGCCAGTGCGCAGACAGCGGCAGAGATGCGCTCCAGGATGCCCCGACCGTCCCATTGGCCGTCATGCGCGCATCGCAGGACGATCCCCGCACTTCAACGGAAATTCCATGATAGGCCGAGACATCCACGGGCAGGATCGCGCCGGTCGAAAGCGGCACGGAAACACCCGCGTAAGGCGTCTTCTGCTGTGCCATGGTCGCCGTCATGAACAACACATGCCCTTTGCCCGCCTCGCGCGGCATGACTCCGGAGACCTCGACCGTGCGGTCCGGTCCGCGATCCATCGTGTCGGTCCGCAGCGTATCGAGCGAGGACCGCCCATCCGTCCGCTCAAAATCATCCACAAGTTTCGCAGCAGGCATCGGCGCAGGCCATCCGGGCCGCCCGTCGGCAGGCGGAGCTTCAAGCCCGTAGAGCGGCTTTCCATCCACCATGGTCATTGCCACATGATGAATGTCGGAAATCGTCTCCCAGGGCCGTCCATCAAAAACCGTAATATCCGCCCGCAGACCCGGTGCGATAACACCGCGGTCCTTGTCCTGTCCGATCAGGACCGCACTGGAATGCGTCGCAGCCATCAAGGCCTGCGCCGGCGTCAGACCGGCACGGACCAGAAGTTCAAGTTCATGAAGCGTTGAAAGACCATGCGGCGTTGCGGGCATTCCGGCATCCGTGCCCACACCGATGATGACGCCCGCGCGGAAGAGCTTGCGGACATTGCGCAGTGCATTGTCGAACAGGACGCTGTTCGCAACGACCTTATGGTCGGAAGAATGAACCCATTTGTCCGGATCGAAAACCGAAAGTGTCGGGATCTCACCCATCCCGCTCTCCCGGATAACGCCGACTTCGTCCTCGGTCAGCACCCGGTCCTGAAGACCATGCGCCAGCGAATCAACCTTTGCCCGCGCCGCAATCAGCCCCCGTTCGACGGTCAGGGTATGGGTCATGACTTTGAGACCCTTGACGTGAGCCTCCGCCACGGCCGCCGCCAGCGTCGCCTCGTTCATGCTGGTATTGTCAGGCATGCGGTTATAGCGCCAGCCATCCGAGAAAATCTTGATCAGATCCGGATGATACGCCACCACTGCGTCAATCGCGGCTTTCGCGCTGTCCGGAGAACTGATCCAGCGTGTCGTGTTCTGGTCCGCCCAGTCCGCACCATGGCCGCCCGGCGTGCTGATCCGGGCCGCAAAATTGACATGCGGCGCATAGAGCTTCGTCAGCCAAGCCCGCAAGGGCGCATAGGCTTCCGGCGCTTCGTTAAAATCGCTGACCGTCGTCACACCCGAACGCAGATAGGCGGCGGCGATGGACGGAAAATCAGTGGGGTCTCCCGCCACGGTCCAGTGCGTGTGAAGATCGAAAAGTCCCGGTGTGACAGCCATGCCGTGCACATCAATGACATGCGCATTGGAAGGAACGGCGATATCCTTTCCGACATCCGCAATCCTGCCATCACGGATCACAATGGTCTTCCGCGCCGCCGGAGCGCCCGTGCCGTCAAAAACGACGCCTCCTACGATTGCAGTCGTCTCCGCCATCGCCGCCGGAACAGTAGCGCACAGAAACGCCGCTCCAAGGCTCGCGGTCATCAGGGTTCGTTTCATCATCTGCGTTTCTCAGTCCTTGGCGTTCAGTCTGGCTCGGAAATGACCGGTTTCAGATTGGGGCATCTTCCGAAAGCCACCCCCCTTCGCCCCCGCCGATGGGTGTTCCGGGCGGAATATTGGCGGCTGGCCGCGTTGTTTTTAACGCCTCGCGCCCCAGACGCGCCTGATCATGCAGCAGGACACTCATTTCCTGACACCAGACCGCTTCATCCCCCTGCCCTTTAAACGCCGCGAAATTCCCGGCCGCCTGCCGGATAGCCCCGGAAAGAGCCAGCGCAACATCCGGCGAGGTATGCGGATCGTCGCGCGTCTGGGCCATGCTGAGAATGGTCCGATAGGCAATCCGCCGCTCCAGAGCCGTCTGATGCCGGGACGCGACATCAGCCGTCAGCCTGTTCAGCAGATCTCCAAGACCGGGCAGCGCAGGATCGCGGGCATGTTGCAGAACCATCCGCTCCAGACGGCCCGGCCCGAGCAGGGAATGCAGCGTGATCTCGGCCGCCGTCTCCGCCGCATTGAGCGGATCAAACGTCGAAGATCCGGCCATCCGGAAGACTTCGGTATCGTATTGCGGATCAGAATTGCCATTCACGCCAGACGACAACATGAGCGTCAGCGCTGGCGAGACGCTCAACACTTTCGGAGACAGTGTCTCCAGCAGGGCATCCATCGCCGCATGCTGCCGCTTCGCATCAACCGAGACCGGCAGCGGACTCTGCCCGTCAACAACGGCATAGCGGTAATCCAGCCCGCCGATCAGCTTGCCGACAGCCTCGACGTCATAACGATGCACGAGCCAGAGCGGAACGAATTTACGACGCAGGTCAGACAGCCGCTCTCCCGGATGCAGGACATGAGGCCCAAAATGCGACAGCGCGATCTCACGCACCTTCAGCATCTGCCGCAGATCGTCCGTCGTGTCCCCGCCATCCGTCCACATATTGTTGCCCGCGAGTGCGGAATCGCTGTCCCGGCCGTCGATATCGGTGCCGAAACGTATGCCCTGCGCCTCGATCGCTTTGGCCTTGAGGGCCGCGGCCTTCTCCGGATCCTCGCCAGGCTTCGGCTGACCGTACAACCAGTCGATGGCATAGCGGTCCCAGGAGCCGACACCCTTCGCATAGGCATCGGAAAAATCGAGCTTATCGCCCGTTATCCCGATCCGGGGGCCGGGATAATCCATGACGGAGGCACGGTCCTGCGTGCTGGCATAAAAATTATGCACAAGGCCAAGCGTATGACCCACCTCGTGAACGCCAAGCTGCCGCAGCCGGTCCAGCGAAATCCGGACAGGGTCATTGGCACGGCCGGTATTCTCGTCCTCAGTCCCCGCCAGCGCCTCGAAAATGATGAGATCCTGCCGGAGCCGAAGCCCTTCCAGCACCACGTTTCCGCGCAGCACTTCGCCCGTCCGCGGATCAATCACACTGATCCCGTAAGAATAACTGCGGGTCTGACGTTCATTCCAGTTGACGATGTTATAGCGGATATCCTGCGGATCGACGCCCGGCGGCAGGATCTTCACCTGGAACGCGTCAATATACCCGGCCGCATCAAATGCCTTGTTCCACCAGGCGACCCCCTCGGCCAGAGCAGTCCGCACAGGCTCGGGCGCGGCATTGTCGATATAATAAACGATCGGTTTTACAACCCGCGAGCGCGCTGCGGACGGATCGGTTTTGACCAGCCGGAAACGGTTGGCATACTCGATCAGAACATTCTGCCCCAACGGTGCCCCGAAATCATAAACCGCCGTCCCATGACTGCCCGAGCGGATATCCAGCTTGCGCGGCACATATCCCGCCCCCGGAAGACGCACGAGCGAATGATGGACAATGAAGCTGATCTGATGCGGATCAGGGGAAAGCTGGCTGACTTCCTTTCCCGGACTGTCGGACGCGAACGTCAGAACGGCTTCCGCCTCGATATTGTCGGGAAAAGTCTTGACGCTCGCTGAGTCCACCTGACTGAGGGCGGCAAGCTGGTGAAATCCCTTCCCCCCGGCCTCGACCGTATCCGGCAGCTTCATCCCGCCGCCATTCAGCGTTTCGGCAATGGCCATCGTGTCATGGGTATAAAAAGGCGTGAGATCGACCACCGTATGCCCGGCCTGATCGACCGAAACGATATCCAGCATCGCAATCACGCTGAACGGAAAGCTCCGCTTGACCCCTTCCCGAACCTCCGCATCCCCTTGGGACATGAATTTCGGATTTTCAAAAATCACCGCAACCCGCGAGCCGATCCGGCGAAAAGCCAGAATATGCGTCGGCCCGAGCATCCCGTGATCCAGCCGGATATTGGCCGACCCGATCCCTGTCCGCAGCGCACTGGCATAAAGATAGCGTCCATACAGCCCATCACTGTCCGGCGCGGGAAGCGAAACCAGCGTTTTTCCGTTATGGGCATCGACACGGACCGCCAGCAGTGGCGCCTCTTTCGCATCCTGAGCATATGCCCGAGATCCAACGCCAGAACTTGCAGTTGCAATGGTACTAACGAGAAGCAGGAAACGGAGATTTCGTGACTGTCGAAGACATTTCAAAGAAAACATGAAGGCTTCCTGCATTCTCCAGAGAGGGGATTATTTTCAGAAATTCGCAGTAACGGCGACGCGGAAAACCCTTCCCAGATAATTGTAGAGGGACTCATTGGTCTGGGCAAAAGCAGGCACGTTGTTTCCGTCAGGACCGCTTCCGATCAGAACCGGTTTCGAATTGAGCATATTGTTCATGACGAACGTCGCTCTGACAGGGTGGTTATACGCCGTGAAATCATAGGCGATGGACGTATCGAAATAGACGGCACCCTTGATGTGGTTGTTGTTGATTGTCCGGTGCTGCGGCGTCGAAACCGGGCAGTTCGTGGTGCACTGAACATAGTCGTTGCCATAGACACCTGAGCTGAAACCACGCGCCACAAGATTGAACGTGTAGTTATCCACCTTGTAGAAAGAGCTGATCCGGTAATTCCATTTCGGCGCGCTGTAATCGCCCGACAGACTACCGCCATTCACCCCGGCATAGTTGATCGGATAGACGTTGTTATCAACCGTATTGGAGATGTAGTGCGTGATTTCGCCATGGACCGAGAACGTCCCCGGCAGCTTCTTCCAGATTTTCGCAAGGCGGAACCGGTAGCTCGCCTCGATATCCAGCCCCCGCTCCTTCTGGCTGGCGAAGTTGAACGGCTGCAACAGGATGCTCTGCAACACGCCATTCGAATAATGGATGTTGTTGCACCAAGCCGTTCCGCCGGAATAGCAGAAATCAACAGCGTTCTGTCCGGTGACGGTCCCGATCGCATTGCTGATATTGATGCTGTAATAATCAACCGACGCCATGAACCCGGGCAGGAAACGCGGACTGAGAACTGTTCCCACGGTCCAGGTGTTCGAGGTTTCCGGTGAAAGGCTGGTATTGCCAGTCCGGATCTGCGTGAACGGCTGTGAACCCGGAACAGGGGAATTGGCCGGCAGAACCACGGTATTGTTCAGCGATGTTCCCGCAGCATAAAGCTCGTTCAGATTGGGCGCGCGGATATCATGGCTGTACGTCCCACGAAACTTGATGTCCTGAATAGGCGCATAAGTCGCACCCGTCTTCCAGGTCTCGACACTTCCGGATGTGGAATAATCCGTATAACGCCCGGCACCATTGATATCGACGCCCTTCAGAACCGGCAGATCAAGTTCAACATAGCCTTCCTTGACGTTATAGGAGCCTTTGTTGGCCAGGAAGTTCCCGTACTGCCAGCCTGACTGATAGGCGGAGTTCACATAACCCGACACCGACTCACGCCGCCAGTCGCCCCCCATGGCAATGGCTGCATTTCCGCCCGGCAGATGGAACATGTCCCCCCCGATATCGAAGGAGGCGACATGCTGCTGAAGCACCTGCTCACGCGCTGGCTGTCCCGTCTGACCACCATAAATGTAATTCAGCGCGGCGGCAGACGGCCCGCTCGTGCCAAGACGGTCAATCGGCACACAACCATTGCCGGGATTACTGATCGTCGAACGGCACATGATCTGGCCGTTATGCATAACGGCATCCTGAGCCAGAGCCATCCGCGACACATTCCAGGTATTCTTCAGGCGAATATCATCAAGAGTCCGGCCATACTGGTAATACCAGTCCCAGTGCCAGTTATTTCCCGCGAACTTGAACTGCCCGTTCATCCCGCCGACATAACGAAACACCTGACGGCTCACATCGCTTCCCGGCACCGGAAAGCCCGCATTGCTCGTTCCCATATTGAACGAATTCAGACCGGCCGCAGCCATCTGGCTGGCAACCTGTGAGTAATCGCGGTTCAGATAGGCATTGTCGCGGTTGATCGTAACCCCGGTACTGGGCGTCTGCTGGTAATAGCTGCTCCCGATATACTTGTTCCAGGAAAACTGGCCGAAGATCTCGGTATGCTCGCTGATGTCGTAGGACGTGCGGTTAAAGACACTGATACGCTCCTCGCTCGGGGTCAGCGAGTTGGTCCCCACATGCCCTTTCAGCGTCTCCTCCGTATCCCCACCAATCATGTAAGGGCTCGAAGCCGCACTTCTCACACCATATTTGAGCTGCCCGGTCTGCCCCGGTGCTCCAAAATATGTTCCTGCAAGCGGCCCCGAACTGATCAGACCACCCGACGTATAGGTCGAGGGACCAAATCCTGACCCCACAAGCCGCTGTGGCTGACCATTGGTTGCCGTATAGGCCGGGTTGTTGATCTGGAAATATCCGCTGTCGTTCCAGGACCGATCAATCGTATCCACGCCGAACTGCTGGTAATACTGCGCATCCAGCAGCACATGGAGCTTCCCGTTCAGGAAAGTCTTTCCCATTGTTGCGTTGAGCGTGTAATTCGGATCGTCCGCATAAGTCGTAAAACCGGTATTGGCCGAGAGCTTCACGCCCGAAAACTTCTTGTTCAGAACAAAATTGACGACACCGCCCACCGCATCGGAACCATACTGCGCGGAAGCGCCCCCCGTCACAACTTCCACACGCTCAACAAGGTTCTGCGGAATGGTGTTGACGTCCACCAGCCCCGTGATGGACGATGGTACAGACCGCTGACCATCAATCAGGATCAGCGTCCGGTTGGCCCCCAGACCGCGAAGATTGACGGAGTTGATTCCGGCCAGTCCCGAAGACAGAAAGCCCGAACTGGTCGCAGATGTGCTCCCCTGCGTCACCGCAGGAAGCTGGTTCACCAGATCGGAGATATTTGCCGGAACCTGGGCAGCGATATCCTCATGTCCCAATACTGTCACCGGCGTGGGAGAACTGAAGCCGTTACGGACAATATGGCTCCCCGTAACCGTCACCTGTTCCGCCGCGCTGCCTTTGACAGACGTGACTTTCTGCAATTCCTTCTTTTTTACAGAAGCCTTTACGCTGGTTCCAGAAGATAATCTATGTTCGACACCGGAACGTTCTGAGGAATTTTTTTTGACTTCTGCTGAAGGCGTTGCAGCATCTTTCACATCAGCCGCACACACAGCCGTCATCGGAAAAACACACAGGATCGACGTCGACAGAAGAGAGCGGGAAAAGCGACCCAGCGGAAACTCTGTTTGTGCCATTCTAAGACATCCTGTGTGGTATTATGAAAAAAACTTTTACGAAAGTTGCCTGATTGAAACAAGAAATTTATCAGATATTCGCGCTTTGTATTATTTAGAACACTACCAGAACGTCTTTCCCCACAGACTGCAGGTTTCCCAGACATTCTGGCAGATGCCTAAAAACCTTAAAGCTGTAGGAGCAACTCGGTCAGCAGGTTCCATCTCACAGGGATACTGGAGATTTCTATATATTCCTGAAGGGTGTGTGCCCCGTCTCCTACGATGCCGAGCGCATCAAGGGTCGGAATTCCCATTGCGGCCGAAAAATTTCCGTCTGAGCCGCCACCCGTAGACAGGTCAAAGAGTGTCTGACCGTCCGCAATGGAAATGGCTTGCGCTTTTTCAACCAGCGCGGCGATTCCAGCGCTTTTCACATATCCAGGGCGGTTGATCTCGCCTTCGACAACGAAACTAACATCCGGATCGACCGCTTTGAGGCCCAGAATACGCTCATTCATTTCTATGCCGGTCGCGGCATCCGGAACACGCAGATCAACGACCGCAGACGCATGTTCCGCCACAACATTGGCGCCTGTGCCTCCGGAAATGAGACCAACATTGACAGTGATGCCCCGGCTTTCATCCGTCATGGCTTCAAGCGCCAGAATCTGATGAGCCAGTTCACGGATTGCACTGCGGCCTTCAGCATGCGCCCGACCGGAATGAGCGGGGCGGCCATGACATGACAGGAAGTACCGCCCAACGCCTTTTCGGCCGCTCACGATGCCATTTCCAGGACGTCCAGGTTCCGTTACGAGCACATATCTGGCTTTGGAGGCTTCCTCTTCGATCAATTGACGCGATGACGGGCTGCCAATTTCCTCATCCGACACAACCAACATTCGTATGGGCAAAGGCGACTGCCGTGACAGTCTGGCCAGCGCCCGGAACGCCAGAAGAACGCCCGCTTTCATGTCAGCAATACCCGGCCCGTACAGCCTGTCCCTTTCCTGTTTCCAAGGCAGATTATGGGCAAGAGTACCGATGGGATGGACGGTATCGATATGACTGAGCAGCAGAATACCTTTTTCATTCGACATCCGTTCGGGATCGAAAAGAACGAAATGATCCCCTAGCGGAACACCACGTGTGTCCATATTGCCGCTGTGAATTTCAACCGCCAACCCGGCATCTTTGGCGCTGGACATGATCAGTCGCCCCAGTTCGTTCACCTTGTCAGGACTAGTGGTCGGCGTCTCGATACTGACCCATTCTTTAAGTTCCGCAAGAAACGACGACAGGTCTTCAGATGACATCTTCATAAAGAAAACTTTCAGAGAACTGGAAAATCAAGGCGTATGAAAGCCGGTAGCCAAAGAGGCAGGCGTATCGCGCAGGCGCTTTCTCATCCACAGGAACGGAACCGTGGACAGCAGGGCCATGACCACCACATAAAAACACCATGAGACAGAACTGCCTGTCCGGTTGATAATCACGGTGAAAATGGGCTGGGCCGAACCGCCAAACACAGTCACGGCCAGAGAATAGGCGCAGCCCACACCCACTGTTCTGACAGGCATCGGAAACAGCCGCGTGAGAATACCGGTACCCGTTCCCGAGGCCGCGCCATGGAAAATGGCCAGAAATCCCAGAAGCGAAAAAACGACCGGAAACCCTGCGCCATGAGAAAACAGCATGAAAACCGGAACAATCGTACAGGCCAGAATGACACGGCAGGTCACGACGATCGCCGTCTGCCCGAAAGCTGAAACCAGATACCCACTGGCAATCGCTCCGAATGCCGTACCGGCACCGATCGCAATATTCACTGATAGGGCCGGAAGCGCATGGAAATGCAGGTTTTTCCCGGCAAACAACGCACAGTAGAGAAAGAAATACTGAAGCACGGTTCCGCCCGCCGTGATCAGCATGCCCGACAGAACCTCAACAGGCATTCTGGTGAAAACGGACAGAATATGAGGCGGCTTCTGCTGCCCCAGTTCGGGAACAAGGGTTTCCTCCAGCGCACCCCGCAGCCAGAGCCCGATCGGCCCGATCATGGCCCCGATGGCAAACGGAATGCGCCACCCCCAACTGGCAAGCTCATGATGGGTCAGCACAAGGCTCAGCAAGGCTCCCAGAAGTCCGGAAGCGATGGTGGCAAAGGACTGACTCGCAAGCTGCCAGGACGCCGCCCGCCGCGAGGTTTTCGTATCGGGTGCGGACTCCACCAGAAACGCCGTGGCAGGCCCCATCTCCCCTCCAACCGAAAACCCTTGAAGCAGTCGCGCCACAAGAAGCAGAGCCGGCGCGGCAATCCCGATCGCTTTGTAGCCCGGCAGAATGGCAATCAGCAGAGACCCGACGCACATCGAAAGCAGCGTCAGGGTCATGGCGGCTTTCCGCCCGCGCGTATCGGCATAATAGCCGATCATCAGAGCCCCCAGAGGCCGCGCGACGAAACCAAGACCGAACACGGAAACCGCCTGCAAAACGCGGACGTAATCATCCGTACTGCCGAAGAAATAATCCCCGATATAGGCCGCATAAGCCGTAAAGACCGTAAAGTCGAAGAACTCCAGCGCATTGCCGACAGTCGCGGCGGCGATCGTTCGGGCGGTTTTTCTGCCTGTCATACATGCTGTCCCTTCTGGGCTGTAACGACGTTCGGCATCATCAGAAATTATAATTCAAACGGCCACCGACAAAACGGGGCGGCCCTGAAATCGCTGTCTGCACATTCGTGGCCTGAGAGCGCGTCAGATCATATTTCCGGTCGGCCAGATTGGTCGCATAAACCGTAGCGGACCATTTTCTCGAATTGGGCTCAAACGTCAGGAACGAGTTCAGAAGGAAATAGGCAGGGACAGTTCGGTAAGGCGGGTTGCCGGGAATCAGACCTTCTGCCCCACGATAGGAATAATCAACATCGAAGAGAACATGATAATGCGGAAGCACATGAATGGTATAAACAGCAGATCCGTTCATTGAAATCTTGGGAATGCCGCTGTCAACACCATGATAGTTGCTGTAAAACGCCTGCCAGATACCCGTCTTGGCGTAATAGGCATTCACCTGTGCCGCATTGATCGAATGGAACTGGTCATAGACGCCCCGTTGATATCCCACAACCTGCGTGAGGATCAGATCCCGCGTGGGATGCGCCTCCATGGAGCCTTCAACGCCCCAGATGGTCGAGCGCGGCACGCTGACATAAGACCCCACGGACCCATAGCTGGGGACAACAATGTTTCCGAGCACCTGCTGGTCACGATAATCATAATAGAAAGCCGCGGCATTCAGGCGCAGACGGTGAGAGAAGAAATCGTTCTTCGTCCCGATCTCATAGGCCAGAATTGTTTCCGGCTTGATGGGCTGTGCCTGCTGCGCCACGACCGTATTATTGGCCATAAACCCTCCGGGCTTCATGCCTTTGCGAATATCCGCGTAAAACAGACTAGTCGGCGTTGCCTGATATTCAATCCCGACCTTCCCGGTAAACTGGTTGGCGAGCGCACCATGCGTTCCGAAATTGAGGTCGTTATGCCCAAAGTGAATTGTCGTGAGATCGACAAACTGCCTGGAGTCCGATTCATGCGAGATACTGCCAACAAAACGCAGGTTTTTCAGAACCTTGTACCCCAGCGTGACATACTGGTTGAACGTCTCCTGCGGCGAACTGAACCTCGTTTCAGACATGTACCCACGCAGGGCATAATCCGAGAAATCATAATAGTTATTCTGCTTCTGCATGATCCGGTTGTAATAAAGACCGGCATCCCAGCTGAATCGGCTCGCACTGTCTTTCAGGTTGTGAAAACTAACTTCCTGCGTGAAAGAATTCGCAACCTGAGTGCGATAATCATCTGCCGTGGCATACGGCATACCATCCTGGTCTTGGTATTCATGAAGCTGAACGGCGTCATAAGCGCTTGAAACATCAAGCTCTCCAAATCGGAAGCGATGCGCCATGGCCAGATGAAAGCCCCAGTTCAGATCATTGAACTGGGGTTTGGTGTCATGATAGCCGATCAGCTTCGCAAACGCCGGCTTGATGTCCCAGCCCGTCTGGTAATAGCCAAGATCGCGCCCATACTGTCCCGCAAAAGCCGAGAGGTTGTTATTGATCCTGAAACCCGGAGCTTCCGAGCGGTTCAGAGACCAGTATCCGGTTAGATTGACATCCGTCTGTTCATCCGGCTGCCAGGCCAGCTTACCGCGGATCGCTCCGGTATGCTGGTCCCCGAGAGACTGCCCTGTATCACGGTTGGTGTAGTACCCGCCCCCCTCAAGAAGTTCGGCCGCCAGACGATACTGAAGATTATGCGTGATGGAGCCGGTGACGAATGCATCGGTCTTGCTCCTGTTGTAAGACGCGAAGTCTTCAGCGATCCCGGCATGGAACTGTTTTTCCGGCGCCTTGGTCGTAATCCGGACTTCACCGCCCGTCGTGGTCTGGCCATGCGTAAAGCCGGACGGTCCGGGATCAACCCCAATACTTTCGATATCGAACAGAGGCCCTGATGTCATGGACGAAATCGGATACGCCACACCATCAATATAGGGCATGACCGAAGGCGTATTGTTCATGGTCAAATCATTGAAACCGACACCGCGAAGATGGAAATTTAGCGCACTCGAACCATACTGAGTTTCAATCTGCAGGTTTGGCGCCAGTTTCTGAATATCCGTCGTGGTGATAACCGCGCGTTGCTGAAGCGTTTCCGAACTGATCATTGTGGTCGAGGACCCCACATGCTGCTCTGTATTAAAGCGCGTCGGCAGCTTACGCGTCGTCACTTTGATGGTTTCGGCATCCGTAGCCGTTCGGGATGTTGCATGGCCTGCATTCCTGTGACGCACCGAAGCGCTCCCCAAAGGTGCCGCATGTTTAATGGAATGCGCTGGGTGCGTTGGCGCAGCTTCGGCGGAATAAAGAGTTGCCCCAACCGTACCGAATGCCAGCGCTGTTGTGAGTTTACAGCTTCGGGAAAGAACGCGCAGCACCATGAAAAGCTTCCTTATAGAGGCCTGTCTATACGCAAGGGCAGATTGCAGGACACCCCGGACGACAGCCGGAAAGCCCTTCTCGTTTCTTAAATGAAATATTAAAAAAGCGATTGAATCCATGCCGTAACATCGACAAGAATGTTGCGTTCAATGCAACGGAGTAACGAAATGTTTGGGGGGCATGAATTAAGCGAACGAACCCTGCAATATCTGGACGCAGTCGCCCGTTTTGGCAGCATCCGCTCCGCAGCCACGGCCATCGGTGTCAATGCGTCCACGATCAGCCGTCAGATTGCGGCTCTCGAAGAGCAGCTGGCTCTCAGCCTTCTGATGAAACGCGGTCGCGTTACGGCCCTGACGGAAATGGGGGAAGTCGTCTGTAATTATGGACGCGAGCGCGCACGTCTGACGCGGCGTTTCCAGAACAGCCTTCAGGAATACCGCACGCTGGAACGTGGGCATGTCACGATCGGAAGTGGCGAAGGCATTGTCAGCGTTCTGATCAAGGCCGTTCTGCACCGGTTCGTCGCCAGTCATCCCGGCATCACCATTGAAATCCGCACCGCCCCCCTCCCCCAGCTTGTCCAGATGGTACGCGATGACGAAGTCGATGTTTGTATTTACGCTGGCACAGCGCGCGACCCCATCCTGAACGCCCGCCCGTTCCAGACCGAGCCGTTATGCGCGATCCTGCCAGCCGCACACCCACTGGCTACAAGAGACACCGTGACCATGGAAGATATCGTGGATAGTCCGCTGATCTTCTTTCAGTCCCATTTTGCCGCTCAGACCTATGTGGATGCCATTCTGGAAGACCGGCAGCTTAACTGTTTCCCGGCTTACCGGTGCGACCTGTTCGGAACAGCTTTGTCCCTTGTCGCGCATAATCTGGGTATTGCCTTCATGACAAAAGGTGCCGCGCAGGATTATATTGATCTCAATCGCGTCTGCGCCGTTCCTCTGGACCATCCTATTGCGAAATCCTTTGAACGTTATGCCGCCGTGCGCGCCGGCCGACGTCTGATGCCAGCGGCATTCGACCTGTGGCGGGATATTCTGACTGCCAATTCAGGAGTGTTCCAGACTCCTGCCTGACTCGCAATCGTTGCCTCTTAAAAACATTTGGCATCACCATTTTGTCAGAGCGAACAAGAAATAGTCATTTCCATTATTGACGAAAACTCAGGAAGAAAGCGCATCACACATCACGCTATTCCTTGAGGAGAGCGCCATTGGACACATTCTCTGATCCCAATCCGGTTTCGGCCACGCTCTCTCGCAGGCGGCTTCTGGCCCTTTCCGGTGCCTGTCTGACAGCGGTAGCCGTAGGATCGGCCAAAAAAAGTTCCGCTCAAGAAATAGTGTCCTCAAATCGTGATGGCATTTCCGACTTCATGCAGCTTTCCACCTTTGCAACCGGCCATAAAAACCTGGATCTCGGTGTTGGATCGGCACTTTTCCTGGCTTTTGAGGCTCAGAAACCGAATTTTCCCACGCAGGTCGCAGCCCTTCGTGAGCGTATTGCGAAAAACGGATATCCGGATGTCGAAGCGCTGGAGGCGGCCCTCACCGGTGATCCTCTGCACGCCACGCTCCTCCAGATTATTCGCGGCTGGTACTCGGGCGTCATTGAAAGCGGAACGAATGCCAAGGTTTACGCTTTCGAAAAAGCGCTGATGTATCAGACATCCCGCGATGTCGTCGTCATCCCGACCTATGCTCATAACGGGCCGAATTACTGGGTTGCAGAGCCCGCTTCCGTTGCTGTCATGCCGGAATTCTAAGGGAATTATCTCAGTGATCATGCGATATTTTCGTCCCCTGTCCGGCACGGCCCTGACGACTGTCCTGCTCCTCGCCGGAACGTCCGCTTTGGCGCAACCGACGGAGCCGACACCCGCCTCAGCCCATCGTCCCTCCATCAGTCGCGGTCACTATCTCGCGATCGCAGCGGACTGCGCGGCCTGTCATACCAACGGACGCGATGGCCAGTTTCTGGCTGGCGGGTATGCCATTTCCTCTCCGATGGGGAATATTTATTCCACAAACATTACGCCATCGAAAAAATATGGCATCGGAAATTACACGCTCGAGCAGTTCTCGCAGGCGTTGCGGCACGGTATTCGCGCCGATGGAGCACAGCTTTATCCGGCCATGCCATATGACGCCTATAACCGTCTGACGGATGAAGACGTCAAATCGCTCTACGCCTACATCATGAATGAGGTGAAGCCTGTAGACGCTCCTTCGCCTAAAACGCAGCTTCCCTTCCCGTTTTCCATCCGCGCCTCTCTGGGCATCTGGAAAATTGCTGCACGGATCGAAGGCAAGCCTTATGTTTTCGACCATACCCATAACGACGATTGGAACCGCGGCCGTTATCTGGTCGATGAACTGGCCCATTGCGGCGAATGCCATACACCTCGCAACTTCCTCCTCGCCCCGGACCAGTCCGCCTATCTCGCCGGTGCAGACATAGGCTCCTGGCGCGCACCCAATATCACCAACGATCCCCAAAGCGGCATTGGCGGCTGGTCGGATCAGGATCTCTCTCAGTATCTGAAAACCGGCCAGACAGCGCATGCCCGTGCGGCTGGTCCAATGGCTGAGGCGGTCGAGCACAGCCTTCAATATCTGCCGGATTCGGACATTTCGGCAATCGTGACCTATCTCCGTTCCGTTCCGCCCAAGACCGAAGCCGGAGAGACCGTCGCCAATTTCGCACATTCCGGCCGTCCATCCAGCTACAGCGTGGCAGACGCCAATGCGCGCCGAAACAACAGCACTCTGGCCCAGACCACAGACGGCGCTGCACTTTATGAAGCCGTTTGTGCGAGTTGCCATCAATCCAACGGCAAAGGATCGCCTGACGGATATTATCCCTCCCTCGTGGGAAACACGACGACGGGTCAGCGCAATCCGAACGACCTGATTGCCAGCATTCTGTATGGCGTGGACCGTACGACAGAAAAGCACGAAATCCTGATGCCTGCTTTCGGCCCAGACTCTCTGGTTCAGCCGCTGACGGATGAACAGATCGCAACGATCGCAGATTACGTTCTGAGCCATTTTGGTAACGCACAGGCCACCGTTTCCGCAGAGGCTGTCAAACAGGTCCGCATGGGCGGCAAGCAGGTTCCGCTCGCCCAACTCGCAAATCCGGGCGTGATGCTCCTGCTCGGGGCCGGTGGTGTCCTTGGGGTCATCGTCGTGGTGGGTGGCATCTGGTGGCTGGTCAGCCGTCGCAAACAGCGTGTCGCTCAATAGAATTCAAGGATCATATCATGTCTGGTGAAACGCTTTCGGCTGATGTCGTCATCATTGGAGCAGGAATCTGCGGCTCCCTGCTTGCCCATAAACTCGTCCGTAACGGGCTTTCCGTTCTGCTGCTGGATGCCGGTCCGCGCCGCGACCGCTCGCAGATTGTAGAGAACTGGCGGAACATGCCGCCCGACAATAAATCCCAGTACGATTACGCAACGCCTTATCCCAGCGTTCCGTGGGCTCCGCATACCAACTATTTTCCGGACAACAATTACCTGATCGTCAAAGGACCGGACCAGACGGCCTACAAGCAGGGCATCATTAAGGGCGTTGGCGGCACGACATGGCACTGGGCCGCGTCAAGCTGGCGCTACCTGCCCAATGATTTCAAACTGCATTCCACCTATGGCGTCGGACGCGACTACGCCATGAGCTATGACGAACTCGAACCCTATTATTATGAGGCCGAGTGCGAAATGGGCGTCATGGGGCCGAATGATGAAGAAATCATCCCCTCAGCGCCCCGCAAAAATCCCTGGCCCATGACCTCCATGCCTTATGGCTATGGAGACCGCACTTTTACCGAGGTGGTCAACAAGCTCGGCTTTTCAAACACGCCCGTTCCACAGGCCCGTAACAGCCGCCCCTATGACGGGCGCCCCCAGTGCTGCGGCAACAACAACTGCATGCCGATCTGCCCGATTGGCGCGATGTATAATGGCGTCTATGCCGCGCTGAAGGCCGAAAAGCTCGGCGCAAAAATTATCCCAAACGCCGTCGTTTATGCGATGGAAACGGACGCGAAAAACAAGATTACTGCCATCCGCTTCTACGATCCCGAAAAACAGTCCCATCGGGTCGTTGCCAAAACATTCGTCATAGCGGCCAATGGAATCGAAACCCCGAAATTGCTGCTTCTCGCCGCAAACGACCGCAATCCCAACGGCATTGCCAACTCGTCCGATCTCGTCGGGCGGAACATGATGGACCATCCAGGCATCGGCATGAGCTTCCAGTCCGCAGAGCCTATCTGGGCGGGTGGCGGATCGGTCCAGATGAGTTCCATCACCAACTTCCGGGACGGCGACTTCCGTTCGGAGTATGCGGCAACACAGATTGGTTACAACAATACGGCCCAGAACTCGCGCGCAGGCATGAAAGCCCTGTCCATGGGGCTGGTCGGCAAGAAGCTGGATGAGGAAATCCGCCGTCGTACGGCGCATGGTGTGGACATCTATGCCAACCATGAAGTCCTGCCCGACCCGAACAACCGCCTCGTTCTTTCGAAGGACCATAAGGACGCTCTGGGCATTCCACACCCCGAAGTGACTTATGATGTGGGCGAATATGTGCGTAAATCGGCTGTTATTTCCCGGCAGCGTCTCATGGACATTGCCAAGGCCCTTGGCGGAACGGAAATTGAGATGAGCCCGTATTTCACGCCCAACAACCATATTACCGGTGGCACCATCATGGGCCACGACCCGCGCGATTCCGTCGTGGACAAGTGGCTCAGAACCCACGACCACGCCAATCTGTTTCTAGCAACAGGCGCAACGATGGCGGCCTCGGGAACGGTGAATTCCACTCTGACAATGGCCGCTCTTTCACTGCGCGCCGCAGACGCCATTCTCAATGATCTGAAACAGGGATAGGTCTTTTGAAAACAATGTTCCAACGCAGGACCACGGGCCTCGTCCTCAGTCTTCTCATCGCAACAACAGGCCTTGCAGGGTTTGCATCAGCGAAGGATCTGACAGTGAATCTGACAACTTCCAATACTCTGATCGATCAGGCCCAAAAGCTGGCTACGGCCAGTCATAACCGCGTGGCCATAGCGATTGTCGATGCAGGCGGAAATCTGGTGGCCTTCCAGAAAATGGATGGTACGCAGCTCGGCAGCATCGAACTGGCTATCCGTAAAGCCAAGACAGCCCTGTCTTTCGCCCGACCGACCGCCGACATGGAACATGCCCTCAATAGCGGCAACTACATGATCAGCACGCTGCCCAACGCGCTTCCCGCAGGCGGCGGTTATCCGATCGTGGTGAACAACGAACTCGTAGGCGCCCTTGGTCTGAGCGGTGGCGAGGGCGAAACCGACGCCCATCTCGCCCAGTCCACAGTCACCACGTTCCTGCAGGCTTCAAAGGCAAAGAGCACTGAATGAAAACCCGACGTCTCCTGCACAGGAAAAAGCTGGCCGGGTTTTTCCTGTGCGCGGTTCTGGGGATCATTGGCCCCGGCCGTCAGGCACTCGCACAGAGCGAGACCTCCCAGAACCTTGCAACACCTGACTCTTACAAGTCCCGCGCTTTTGCCATGGAAGGCGTGGGCACATTCACGGTTGGCCCACTCGTGCCATCGCTGTACGGCAACCCTCATCTGTTCGGAGACTGGGGCGGAGCCCAGACATGGCTGACAAAGCACGGCATGTATCTCAATGTCGCGCTCAATGAAGAATACATGGGCAATGTTACCGGCGGCCGGACGCGAGATAACGTGCTGGCCGGTCAGGTAGCGGCCGAACTGGATGTGGACTGGCAGCAACTTGCAGGCGTCAAAGGGCTCTGGACGCATCTTCTCGTGATTAACGGACATGGACGCAGCTTCAGCCACACTCTCGGCGATTCTGTTACAAATCCAGAACAGATTTATGGCGCACGCGGTAACGTCATCGCGCATCTTGTCTCCATGTATGCGGATAAATCCTTCCTGAACGACCGTATCATCCTGTCTCTTGGCGACATTCCGACGGGAAGTTTCTTCGCTTTTGATTACGTTGCCTGTTCCTTCATGAACGTTTCGGTGTGCAGTAACTTTGCTCCCGGTAAATATGTTCCCGGCGGACGTGACTGGCCGTCAGGAAATCTGGGTGGCGTGTTGCGCCTGCGACCGACAGAGCAGACCTATATCATGGCAGGCGTTTTCGCGGTGTCTCCACACAGTTATAACGGCGGTATTTCAGGCTGGGCCCTGGCCCAGAGCGGCCTGGGGAAAGTTTCGTCACAGATCGAAATCGGCTGGATGCCCTCTTTTGGCAAAGACAAATTGCGGGGCAATTACAAGCTGGGAGCCTGGTACGACAACTCGCGCTATCCGAACCTCTACGAAGACATCCACGGCAACTCCTTTCAGGCCACAGGTCTGGAACGCCGCTATGAAGCCGGGATGACATCAGCCTGGTTCATGTTCGACCAGATGCTGGTCCGCAACGGACCAGGCGTGACAGACGGACTGATCGTGATTGGGGGCGTCGGATATGCGCAGGGCAATCTTGTTGCCATGCGCGACCACGAATGGATTGGTTTCGTTGAGAGCGGAACTCCATGGCATCGAAGCGGCGATCAGGCCGGTATCATGTTCCAGCACATGGACATGAGCCATACCGTGACCCTTCAGCAGGAATCGTCACTGGCGCTCGGACTGCCCTATCTGGCCAATCAGTGGGGGCCTGTTTACGGAGTGCAGCACTGGGAAAATGTCTATGAGGCGTTTTACAGCACCCACATCATGCGCGGCACAACCCTGCAGGCTGATTTCCAGTACCTTCAGCGCCCGGGAGCAACAACGACGTTCAAAGACGCCGCCGTCATCGGCGGGCAGTTAACGTCGAATTTCTGAGATCCTCCTGCAAAAGAGGATCTACAGAATTCCCTCAGCGGTCCGTCAGAGTTTTGAGAAACGCAATAATGGCCTCGCGATCATGCGGGGTCATGGCGGGCTGCTCGCCGGGTCTGCGATCGAATGGAGCGTCAGTCGTGTCCAGATTGGCGCGATACTGGACCGGGAGATCGTTGTACGCCTCGACATGCCCGGTCTTTGAAACCGGATAGAAGCGTTTGGGTTCAAGGTCGCGCAGGGCGTAGAAATCAAGTACGTCCTCCAGCGAACGAAAAACCCCGTTATGGAAAAAGACCTTGCGGGTAGCCACGTTGCGCAGCGTCGGCGTGGTGAACATACCGCAATAAAGGCTCAGAGCCGTTCGTCCGTCAGGCTGACGATCACAGACCCCGAGATCATAGGAAGACGGATTGTGGTTGGCCTTGAGCGCCATGTTACGCGGCGCTCCCAAAGCTTCGTACTGGTGATCCGTGAACAGTGGCGGCAGGCGCGTGCTGGCAACCGTATCGACATGACATGCCGCGCAATTGCCTTTTGCGGGATCATTGAACGCCAGATATCCCTCCCGTTCCAGAGGGGAGAATTTTTCATGCCCTTCGAGCCATCCATCGAATTTACTGTTGTAGCGATGAAAGGTCGGGTCTTCGATCTGATACCGGGCCATGGCAAAAATCGCCTCGGCCAGCAGGAGCGAAGAGGAGGCGTTGGCACTGGCACCCGCAAGCTGTTTCAGTGTGTCCGAATAGGGCGCATGAATGACGCGCTCCGTCACCTTTTCAGGCGTCGATGCCATTTCGGCGGGATCGTAAAGCGGGCCGAGGGCCTGCTCCTGCAAGGTGTCGGCACGGCCATCCCAGAACAGGCCACCCTGCGGCACCATATTTGCTGATGCAGCGCCCGGATTGGCTGCATTTTTTCCACCGCGCTGCGTAGCCGCCGCATTGGCCACGATGGCGGGCGCGGCTTCGCTGGTCGGATTGTCAGGGCCGATGCTGAAATTGGGGTTCCGCTCGGCATAGGTCAGGGTCGGAATGGAGCGCCGTCCCTGAAGATCCAGATGCGCACCACCCAGAAAAACAGGTGTTGCAGCCGAGGATGCGTAATGATTTCCGGGTTCATGACACGACGCGCAGGACAGTCGGCCAGACCCGGAAATCAGAGGATCGTGAAAGATCTGTTTCCCGATTTCCGCCATCTGGGAGAGCGGATGAACATCCGGTCTCCGCAACGACACAGGACAGGGATTGCTGCCATCCTCTGCGGGAAGGCAGGAGCCAGTCTGCTGCGCCAGAGCACTTCCCGTCCAGAGAAGCGCCAGAAGGGTGATGCGACCCAGAACGGGCCGCATCCGATGGTGAAAATCGGGCATAAAGATCAGAGGTAGCGTGAGAACATGGAGAAGATCGAGGACAGCAGGGAGGAGAAATAACCCTGCGCGTTATCGTTGGACGCCGTGTCACCCGAGTGATGGCCGAACGGTGAGTCATCATGCCCGAAAGAATGATGGCCACCGCCATGATGCGGGTGACGGGTGGCAACGATATCGCCCGTGTTATCGTCGAGTTCAAGCGTTTCCGTGTTGGGGTCGTGACGGAAGTCGAACAGATCGTCGATCTTGCCAGCCGTGGCGTCAAAGGACCCCTGTCCCAGACGCTTGCCGCCGAGCCAGTTGTCTTCAATGAAGCGCGCGATGGACGCCTGGGTCGTCAGGGTATGGCTGACGAAGTTCTGCTTGGCCCAGGGCGAAATCACGATCAGCGGGATACGCGTGCCGGGTCCGCAACGACCATTGACCGGCTTTCCGCCAACACCTGTCGGAGCCGTACCGGTACCGCAGATGCCCGCGCCACCCAGCTGGTCCGCAGCAGCATCGAAAGAGCCATGTGTCGGCGCGACATAAGCATGGTCATACCAGCCGTCGGAGTCATCATAAGCGATCAGGATCGCCGTATCCTGCCATTCCGGCAGCTTCTGAACGGCATTGACCACATCAACCACACCAACCTGCTCGTCCAGCGGGTCGGAATAGCCGGCATGACCGTCCTGATAGGCCGGGAGCTTCACGAAAGACACGGCAGGCAGGTTGCCGGCTTTCACGGCGGCGTAGAAATCCTTCAGATCATATTCATGATTTGCCGGTTCCTTTTTCGCGGTCCCCGGAACGTAGCTGTATCCGATGGAGCTGACCGATGCCGGGCGTGCATGGGTCGGATTGGACGTGCTGAGGTAATACTGGAACCAGTTGTGATGAGGGATGTAGTCCGCAACATTTTCGGACACGATGCTGGAATATGTCGTGCGCGAGCAACCCTTTGACCCGTCCGTATTGGAAGCGGTGAGGTCAAAGCCTCCCATGAAGCCGCCCCAGGTAATGCCACGCTCGTTCAGCAGATCGCCGATATTACGACCTGTCATCATGCCCTGATTGGTCGTGGAGGAGCAGGCGTCGTAGCCGGGGTCGATGTCGTTGACCATCGTCCAGCCACCCTGTCCGTCAGCCACATACGCGGACGACTTGGCAACGGTGGACGGCTTCTGCGTGGTCGCCAGCAGCTTCAGACCATTCGTCTGACCGGAAACGACTTCAAGCGCACCCGGCGTCGAAGGGCCATAGGTGTCGGTGTAGGAATTGTCGCTCATGGCAAAGCGCTGTGCATAACGCCAGTACGCCGTGACCGTGTTGCCATCGTAATAGCCGAGAACCTGCCCCTTGGTGCCGAAAGCACCAACGCCGCCGGATGTGCCCTTACCCGTGTAGAGCGGGAACAGGTCCGCCTTGCCGTTGTCATAGGCCATCTGTTCGGCCGTATAGGCGTGGTTCTGGTCAGCCGTGCTGGCCTGCGTACGATCCAGACGGAACGGAAGCGCTGCGTCAGATCCGTTGGCCGTATTGGTGTTGGGGTTCTGCTCCAGCAGTCCCTGCGAAAGCAGGTTGTTGACTGTCGGCGTACCGGGGCGCGCTCTGAAGCCCGGCTCTCCCGTGGGGTTCGCAGCCTTCGGATAGGTGGCGAAGTAATGATCGAAGGAGACGTTCTCCTGATAGATCACCACGAGATGACGAATGGGCGTCTTTGTTTCGGACCCATGCTGGAATGAACCCTGATTCTGGTTCTGTCCCTGATCGTTCCAGGGATTCCAGCCACGGGCCTGGCTGAGGGCAGGAGCGGCAACGGACAGGGAGAGAAGTACGGACAGTGCAATTTTGGTGCGCTTCGCAGACACGTCGCGGAATCTTTCATGATGCACGGCATGACCGGAACAAGGTGCCAGAGGTTCGGGCGAACACCATCTTTACCGGCCCACGC
The DNA here is from genome assembly GCF_018256175.1 of Gluconobacter sp. Dm-44. Classification (NCBI taxonomy): domain Bacteria; kingdom Pseudomonadati; phylum Pseudomonadota; class Alphaproteobacteria; order Acetobacterales; family Acetobacteraceae; genus Gluconobacter; species Gluconobacter sp. Dm-44. Next base: position 203,482 of record NZ_JAERLZ010000005.1, read on the forward strand.
CAACACAGTGGATGAGACAGTGCGTTAACTAAATGAAAGCCTTTGAAAGAAGTGTTATGGTTTCGTGAAAAGCGATATCGTTTGACACATCACTGTCACGGAGCCTCTCCCGACGCCGGATCGAAATGAAACGTCGGTTTTGGCTGCCCCGGAATGGGGGGAGTCGGCGGAGCGGCCGGTGGCGTAACCGGCGCCGTTGTCCCCTGCGGCTGGGGCACAGTCTGAACAGGATGTTTCGTAAAAAGCGGGGCAAGACGCCGCACACTTTGCCCGCGCCTGAGAATCACCCCGGTCCCACTGATCTCTGCGATGCTCCAGTCGCCCACTTTGTCTCCGACAGCCACGACTTTGCCGCGACTGCCAGAAGCGCCGGTCCGGACGATCGCCCGCCATCCTCCCGGTCGACCGGCAATCCCCACAACCTGCGGCTCACCCGCCTGCACAGTGCCTCGTCCCTTTGGCTGGCGGTCAGGCTCGAACAGGGGGCGCGCCAGAATGGAATCGACATCAACCTTCTGCGGCTCCTTTGACGGTTGGGCACAGGCCTGCCCCATCAGCAGGAAACTCCCGAACAGACCAACCTGAAACCGTCGTACCAACATCATCATGGAACGTCTCTTCCCTGAACTGAGCGCATTTTCTGCCCTCATGCCCTCACTCCCCAGCCGGAGCGGCGAGCAACGGACGCACCAGAATGGCGGGCCAGAGTTCCCGCCCGTCGACGCGCTCCATCCGGATGCGGACAAGCAGGGGAAGCACCCGGCTTTCCCATGTTTTCTGCCAGACATAATGTCCCTCAACGACGCCGTAATAAGAAAATTCAACGCGCCCCACGTCGCGGACCAGCGTTTCTTCATGCGGAACTTCAGGTTGCAGGGCGCAGTCCGCCCGGCGGAACCGCCGCCAGCGCAGAACCAGCCGTTTGCCCGCATCCACGCCAAACGCCACCTGAACCTGCTTGCCGTAACCGCCCTGCTCCGGAAGCCACGACACGAAACCGAGCCGCTCCGCATCACCGGAAAAAACGGAGCCTCCCCGGATATCGGGCGTCTCTGCGCGCTCGATCAGACGACGCAAAGAGTCTTCCGCCCCCTGAAACGTCGCTTCGTCTCCATAACGTCGCTCCGCCTGCGACCAGCCCCGCGTTCCCACGCCCACACCCTGCCAAAGGGCGACGGACAGCAGCCCGAACACGACCGTCACGACCAGAATTTCCAGCAGCGTGAAGCCGTCTTCTCCCGAATCTGGATTCATTCCTGCGCCGCAGCCCCGACTGCCCTCCCCGACAGAGACACAGACTGCGCCGAGCCGTCTTCCCACACCCGCACCTCGACCGAAAACAGCCCCAGTGACGCCCGCTCCCCCTGTGCCGGAGCCGCCGCAACCTGTCGGATATCCACGCTGGAATGATAATGCGGCGGGACGTCATAGGTCTGCGACCCCGGTCGGAAAGACGGCATGGCCAGCGCACCATCCAGCTGCGACCGGGCCACAGAGAGCAGGCGCAGACCATGATCGGCCCGTCCCCCACCCGCCAGTCCGGCTTCGATCGAGCCCAGCATGGCCGCCAGAGCAAAACCCGCAATCATCAGGGCCACGATGACTTCCAGCAGCGTGAAGCCCTGATCCGGGCGCAAAGTGCGGACCGGTTGTTCAGCGCTCATCGATCTGGATCCGTCCCGTCACGTCACTGAAGCTGACAAGAGCGGCATGATGGCCCAGAACAACCATCAGCGGCGCGCCCGTCACACGCCCATCCGCCATGAACCGGTAAGACGCCCGCGCCATCATCCCGCCCGAGACCGTCGGAACAAACACCCGCGCAGGCTTGTGAATGCGCGTCGTCCGGAGCGTGCGCCCCTCAACCGTCAGGAACGTCCCCTCCGCGCTGTCCAGCAGAACCGTCACGGTTTCACCACGGGTTTCAGACAGATCCTGAGCCTGATGCAGAAGATCCACAACCTGTCGCCGCGCCACGGAAAAGGACAGGGCCTCACTCCGCAGCGGTCCCCGCTCCAGCGCAACACCCAGCAGGATTCCGGCAATGGCCAGCACCACCATGATTTCCAGAAGGGTAAAACCGGCCTCCCCCCGGCCCTGCGCGTCAATGTGCAAGATCATTGAGGCTCAGCATCGCCAGAAGCAGCGCGGAGACGATCCCGGCGACCAGAACGCCCATGATGATGGTAATCGCCGGGACGAGAATGGCCAGAAGACGCTGGATGATGACGCGGCTTGCATCCTCGTGAATATCCGCAGACCGCAGGGCGATGGCCGAAAGCTGTGCCGTTTCTTCACCCACACGCAGAAAATGGATCATGGCTTCGGGAAAAACCTTCGTCCGCTCCAGAGAATAGGCCAGGCCCCGCCCCTCGCGCATGTCCCGCGTGGCCTCGCTCACACACGCCGCGCCCGCCGTATTGCCAATCACCCCTTCCGTGATTCTCAGAGCCCCCACGATAGGCACACCGTTCTGCATCAGCGTGCCGAGCGTGCGGGTAAACTGGGCGGCCATGATTTCCAGCAGCAGCGATCCAAGGATCGGAACCCGCAGCAGAAAACGGTCAAAGACAAGCCGCCGCTCAGGCTTCCGAAGTATGGCGTTAATACTAACGCCCGCAATTCCGAAAGCGGCCAGCAGCACCAGCCCCCAATGCGTCAGGAAACTGCCCGTCGCAATCACGATCCGCGTTGCAAGCGGCAGGGTGGCGCCATTTTCCTCAAACAGAGGCACGAACTGCGGCAGCACCTGCGTCAGCAGAAGCACGATCGAGAACACGGACGCCACGACCAGAACCGCCGGATAGATCATCGCGGACTGGATGGTCGCCCGCAGCTTTCTCTCCCGTTCGAGCAGTTCCGAAAGATGCAGCAAAGCCTCTCCCAGCGCGCCCCCCGCTTCCCCGGCCCGGACCATACCCACATAGAGTTTTGGAAAGACGGAGGGCATGGTCTCAAGGGCCTCGGCAAAGGCCTCACCATCCCGCACGCGGTCCCGCAACGCCCCGATGACCCGACCATTGCGCGGCCCCACGGCCGTTTCCCCCAGAAACCTGAGGGCACGGTCCAGATCGAGCCCGGCGGTCAGCATGGTTGCCAGTTTGCGGGTAAAATCCGCAACCTCCGCAGGCCGCAGCCGAAGTGCATGACGCCGTCCAAGCAGCATCCGTACGCCGCCCTGCACTACGCCACGGCGCGTTGCGGGCGCAACCTGCACGACCATCAGTTTCTGCCGTTGCAGCCGCTGCATCACCTGCTGTTCAGTGCTGGCAAGCATGTCGCCATGCACCAGCCGCCCGTCCGGACCAACCGCACTGTAGTGCCACGTCTCGGAAGGCCCCGACGCCGCACTCATCCGTCATGCCCGATGATGCGCGAAACCTCTTCAAGGGACGTCTCTCCCTGAAGCGCCAGCCTCAGACCCGCCTGAAACAGCGTTTCCATTCCTGCCGCAACGGCTGCCTGTTCGATCTCGGAATGGTCCGCCCCTGCCATGATGAGACGGGAAATCTCCCGCGATGTCGGCAGGAATTCCGCCACGGCACTGCGGCCGCTATAGCCGGTCTGACGACACTCCGCACAGCCCACCGGATGCCACAGCGTGTGCGACGCCCCCGGATCAAGACCCAGACGCTGCGCCAGTGCCGGATCGACAGCTTCGGGACGGCGACAGTGTCCACACAGCCGCCGCACAAGCCTCTGCGCCAGAATACCGCGCAGAACGGCCGTCATGAGATAGTCTTCCAGCCCCATGTCCCGCAGTCGCGTCACCGCCGCCGCAGCCGAATTCGTATGCAGCGTGGACAGCACGAGATGCCCGGTCAAAGCCGCCTGAACGGCGATCTGGACGGTCTCGATATCGCGGATCTCACCAACCATGATGACATCCGGATCCTGACGCAGAATGGCGCGGAGCAGACTGGCAAATGTCAGCCCGATGGCCGGTCTGATCTGAAGCTGGTTGATCCCCGAAAGCTGGTACTCCACCGGGTCCTCGACCGTCATGACATTGCGCTCGGTCGCATTGAGCCCAGCCAGCCCGGTGTAAAGCGTTGTTGTCTTCCCCGAACCCGTCGGCCCCGTTACCAGAACGATCCCGTTGGGCATCTCCAGCGCAGAGCGGAACGCCGCGATGACGGAGGGCGCAAGGCCCAGACGGCTGTAGTCGAAACTGACGGTCGTCCGGTCCAGAACACGCAGGACAACCGTCTCCCCATGCAGCGACGGAACGGTCGAAACCCGGAAATCCACCTCATGCCCGCGCACGGCCAGCTTGATGCGCCCGTCCTGCGGCAACCGGCGCTCCGCAATATCCAGCTTGGCCATGATCTTGATGCGCGACACGATCGCAGCCGCCAGACGCGGGCTCTGGCTGTCCACTTCATGCAGCACGCCGTCATAACGATACCGGACCACAAGCCGGTCCTCGAAGGGTTCGATATGAATATCCGACGCCCGCGTTTCCACAGCCTGGAAAATCAACTGGTTCACCAGCCGGATAATCGGTGCTTCGCTGGCGAGATCCTTCAGCCGGTCCGTATCGTCCTCCGCGGCAGACCCTTCCGCGTCGAAAGCACCCTGCCCTCCGGAGCCGTCCGCGCCGTCCTCAGGATAAAGCCGGTTCAAAATCGCTGAAATATCCGACGGCCGCCCCACCTCACGCCGGACCTCACAGCCCGTAGCAAGCTGAACAGCGGCCGAAGTATAATCATCCAGCGGATCCGCCATGGCCAGACGCAGCGTACCCTGCGCATGGTCCAGCGGAACGGCCCGTGCCTGATGTAGGAACCGTGACCCCAGATCGTCAGGCAGGACCGGTTCCTGAACGGCGGCCAGATCCTCCGGCGTCAGAACCGTTACGTCCAGCATGGCCGCATAGGTTGCGGCCAGATCGCCCTCGCTGACCAGACCGAGCTGGAGCAGAACAAGCGCCAGAGACTGTCCGGTCTCGGTCGCGACATTGCGGGCCCGTTCCAGCGCGCGACCTTCGCAGACGCCACGCTCGCTCAGCGCGGCCTCAAGGCGCGTGTCAGCCGGGAACATGGCGAATTCCGCTTGCCGGGCCGGGCAGACGCACACTTCTCACGCGCTTGTCGTGCGATTGCAAATCCGCCAGTGTCCCATCGCCATGACCGTTTCCCTGCTTGTTGCCGTTTTCCTTCTGGCCCCGGTTGCGGGGAGTTTCCTGGGCGTGCTCATACGCCGGATCCCGAGGGGGGAAACCGTGGTCTCCGGCCGCTCGCATTGTGAAAGCTGCCATGTTCCGCTGTCTGCCCGCGACCTGATCCCGATCCTGTCCTATGCGGCGCAGAAGGGGCGATGCCGTCACTGCAAGAGCCGGATTACCCCGGACCATCTCTGGATCGAACTTGCAGCGCTCACCGTGCCCGCCATGGCCCTTCTGGCCCGCGTGATAGCCGCTCATTTTCAGGACCTCCCCTTCCGGCTGGCCAACTGGGACGCGTTGTCCCTTATGGGAGACTGCATCCTCGGCTGGGGGTTGCTGGCCCTCTCCGTGATCGACCTCACCTGCCTGCGGCTTCCCGACATGCTGACGCTGCCGCTGCTTCTGGTGGGGCTTGTGGAAGGATATGCCACAGCCGGAACGGAAGGCGTGCTCGACCGTGCGCTCGGGAGTGCGGCCGGGTGGCTGATCTTCGCGCTCATTGCCGCCGGATACCGGATGATCCGTCACAGGCAGGGTCTCGGAGGTGGGGACGTCAAGCTTCTGGCCATGGGCGGAGCCTGGGTCGGGCTGGGCGCTCTGCCTGTCGTCATCGGTGCGGGTTCGGCCTTGGGTATCGTGCTGGCTCTGGCAACGGCCATGCGCTCGGGGCGCTTCAACATGACGATCCTTGTTCCCTTTGGCCCGTGCCTTGCCGCAGCGATCTGGCTGGCGCGTCTCATGCTATGCCGTTCGTGATCCTGACATGATCCTGCGATGACTTACCCGATGCCCTGATGCAGGGGCAGAGAGGTTTTCGAACTGTCATGAATTTATAATATTCCAGCCCTGTCATCGGGCAGGGGTGCAATGATATTGCCTCGCGAAGCTTTTCATTGCCTTTCATGTGGACCGTTTCATCAGGTGGCCCCTCCCCGCTTTTCCCATGTTCTGTCTTAACGCATGATCCTGTCGATACCGGGGCCTGAGGCTGTTTTCCGCTGGTGGGTGAGCCGTATGGCGGAGCTTCTGCCTGCCGCCCTAAGGCGGGACCAGCGGCAGGATCTGCGCCTCCCGGTCCGGCGGGACGGAACCCTCGAAGCCGGCAGCCTGTCCCGCCTTCCGCGCCCGGCCTACCGCAAGAAGAGCCTTCTTTCAGCCCGTCCCGCGCCGGTCTGCCTTGTCCTGCCTGCCGGTGCCATCCTTTCGCGTGAACTCACTTTACCCCGCGCAGCCGCCCCCCATGCAGTGCAGACCATCGGCTACGATCTGGACAGACTGACCCCGTTCCGCCCCGAAGACGTCGTCTGGACTGTCACGCCAACGGGGAAATCCTTTCCCCTGCGCAACGGTCAGGTGGGCTTCCGCCTTCTCGTGGCACCGCGTCGTGCCTTTGAAGCGGCGATGCAGGAACTGGTGCAGCATGCCGTCATCCCGACGCATCTGCGGTGCGAAGGTCTGGAGGGCGCCCTGCCACTCGGCGCGCCCTCGAAAACCAGAAAGATCCGGCCGTCCCTGCTCGTCCTGCTGGGTCTTGCCCTGATCGCAGCCCCCTTCATCCGTCAGGAAATCTCGCGACTGCGGCTCGATCACGCCCTCTCCGCGCTGTCCGCAGAAAAGCAGCAAGCTGAGGCGCTGCGACGAGACATCGCCGGTTTCACACAGGGGCCAGCCGCCATCCGCCGGGAAGAACACAGGTTGGGATCGTCCCTCCTCGTGTTGCAGACGCTCACGCAGGCCTTGCCGGAAGAGACGTTCCTGACGGAACTGCATCTCCATGAGCGCCATGTTTCGCTGGAAGGGCAGTCCGCACAGGCCACGCAACTGATCGGCATTCTGGAGCATCGCGCCGCATTTTCGAACGCGGCTTTCTCGGGGCCGATCACACGCTCCGAAGACCGTCGGCAGGATCTTTTCACCCTTCATGCTGACGCTCCGGGCTGATCCTGATGTCCGCTTCACCCACCATTTCCGGCCTTCCCGACGGACGAAAAGGACGTCTCCTCGCACTTGGCATGACGGTTACCCTGCTTGTGCTGGTCGCCTCTGCCGCCTCCCTCCTACTGAACCAATATACCGAGGGACAGGCCGATCTGGCCGAACAGCAGGACATCCTTGCCCATACGCAGATCCTCGTGGACACCCTGCCCGATCTTGAAAAACGGGCCCAAACGGCATCGCTTCAGGCCCGTGGCAGCACGCTCCTGATCAGTGAAACCTCACAGGAAACAGCCCTTGCCCGCCTCCAGCAGATCGTGCACGACACAGCCCTTGAGGGTCAGGCCCTGCCAACAAGCATGGAACCGCTCCCCGTCTCCCGCGCCGGAGCGTTCGAGCGGCTCGGCGTGAGGGTTTCCCTCACTACATCTTATGGCGTGCTGGTCCGTCTTCTGGACGCTCTGGACCACAGCACCGCTCCGCGCCTGCTGGTCGATGATCTCCGGATCGACGTGTCCGGCAACCCGCAGGCGATTGACGAAACGGCTGAAGGGCGCGCCCTGGATGCGTCCTTCACCATCCTCGCGTTGCGCGACCCCCGTTCCATCGCAGCCTCCACCGCTCCCCGGCCATGATTCCTTTCCGCCGACAGAACAGACTGAGAGACAACGTGCCTGCTTCCCTGTCCTTTGCCATCTCCGGGATGTCCCGCCGTTTCCTCCTCATGGCAGCACTTCCGCCGCTGGCCCTGCTGGCAGGCTGTTCTTCCACGCCACCGCACCTGACACCCCTGCCGATCTCGAAACATCTGTACGGCCAGACGGCCACGCCCCGCATTGACGGTCCGGTCGGGAGCATGGAATCCGCCCGGGGTGGCATGCTGAGTTATGGCCGGGCCTCCGGCACTCGCCAGACGGGCGGTGGCGCCTCCGAAAATGGAACCCTGACCCTCAACTTCGTGGATGCCGATATCCAGTCGGTCACGGACGAAATTCTCGGGCGGCTGCTTCAGGCCAACTATCTCGTTGATTCAAACGTCCACGGCACCATCACCCTGCGTACGCCGCATCCGCTTCGTCAGGACCAGCTTCTGCCCGTTTTCCGGACCGCACTCGCGGGCGCCGGTGCGGCGCTGGTCGAGGAGAACGGCATTTATCGCGTGACCACCCTTGCGGGCACGGCGGGAACCGGCGGCGGAACGGCAGGCAACACGGTCGTTCCGCTGCGCTACACCTCGGCTGAAAGTCTGGTGAAGGCGCTGCAACCCATCCTCAAGGGCGGGGACCATATCGTTGCGGCCCCGGCGGGAAATGCCGTCGTGATTTCGGGCGATCCCGCCACGCGGGCCTCTCTGGAAGAACTGGTCCGGACGTTCGATTCCGATGTGCTGGCCGGGCAGTCCTATGCCCTGTTCCCCGCAACCAGCGGCAATGCCAGCGAAGTCTCGCAGGCTCTTCAGGCTGCTTTAGGAAGCAAAAAAGAACAGGCGCTCGCTGGCCGGATGCAGGTCGTTCCCATGCCGCATATCGAAGCGGTGATGGTCATTGCCGCAACCCCCGCCCTTCTGGATCAGGCCCGTCGTGCCTTTTCCGTCATCGAGGCGCAGCGTCGCAGAACCGTGCGGAAATGGAATGTGTTCTACATCCAGAACAGCCGGGCGAACGACGTGGCCTATGTTCTGCAACAGGCCTTCACCCCCGGCCATGTCACGGCCGTTCCCACGGCAAAAGCCCAGACCTCCTCTTCAGGCTTCCAGAGTTCCTCGTCCGGTTCGGGGAGTTCGGGAAGCTTCGGCAGCGGGATGGGCTTCGGGTCTTCCAGCAGCGGAACGTCCCAGCAGGGCAACCAGCTCTCGGGCTCCGGTCAGAACGGTTCCTCTTCGGACGGCCAGTCCGGCCAGACGCAGACCGCACAGGACGGAATTTCGAATAATCCGCTGCTCGGGGGGCTGGGTCTGGGCAGTTCGGGCAACAGTTCCGAAACGTCGGAAATCCGCATCATTCCCGACACCCAGAACAATGCCGTTCTGGTCTATGGCACGGCCAATGAGATGGAGACCGTGGCCTCCATGCTCCGCAAGGTGGACATCATGCCTCTTCAGGTCCGGGTGGATGCCACGGTCGCCGAAGTGACGCTGAATGACTCGCTCAATTACGGCACACAGTTCTTTTTCAAGTCAGGCGGAATAAACGGCATTCTCAGCAATGCGTCCCAGTCTCTCGGAAGCGCCAATCTGGTGTCGTCGCAGCTCTCCAGTTCGTTCCCCGGTTTCGTTCTGGGTGGTTCCGGACAGGGCGGTGCGCCCTTCGTCATCAACGCGCTCCAGGCCGTCACGAAAGTACGCGTCCTGTCCTCGCCTGAACTGATGGTCGTGGACAACCAGCCCGCTTCCCTCATGGTGGGCGACATGGTGCCGTATCTGACCGGCTCGACCACCGGGGTTCTGACGTCGAATTCCACCATTACGAATTCGATCAACTATCAGCCCACGGGCGTGATCCTTCAGGTCACCCCCCATGTCAGCAATGGCGGAACGGTCACGCTCGACATTTCCCAGCAGGTCAGTTCCGTGGCTTCCAGCACGACGACAACCGGCAGCGGGTCCATCAACAGCCCGACCTTCTCTCAGCGTCAGGTTACGTCGCGCGTCGTCATCGCGGACGGTCAGACGGTCGGACTGGCCGGGCTGATCTCGGACACGTCCAACCGCAACAACAGCGGAATGCCTTGGCTGAAAGACATTCCGCTCCTTGGGATGCTGGGGGCAAACCAGACCAACACAAGAAACCGCACGGAACTCCTAATCCTCATCACGCCCCATATCATCCACAGCCAGAGCGAAGCCTACGCCCTGACGGAGGATCTGCGCGAACAGCTTCTTCACGCAGCGCTCCTGCCCAGCGAAATGAACGGAATGTCCCCGACCGGCTCGGCAGATCCGCAGCACCGCATTCTCAAAGCAGTCGGACTGCACGACTGACATGCCAAGCGGCACCCCATCGCTCCCTTCCCGTCCAAATGGTCCGCTGCGCGGCCGGGAGGCAGGGTTTGCGCTGCTGCTGGTGCTCTGGACGCTCGCTTTTCTGGCCCTGATCGGCACACAGGCCCTGATGCTGGGCCGGGCGTCTCTGAACCTCGAAAGCACGGCGCTCTGGAAAGCGCGCCTCCAGACAACGGCAGACGCCGCCATCACGACGGAACTCTACGCCATCGCCACGGGACGCACACGCCCGACGGGTCAATGGTCTTCCAGCCCTGAAGCCACGGAGTTTCAGGTCAGGACGCGCAGTCAGATCCGACGTGACAGGATCAATCCCAACATTGCCAGTCAGCCGCTGATGGCGGCGCTCCTAATGACGCAGGGTTTTCCGTCCGATCAGGCCGCCTCTCTGGCAGCCACGCTTCTGGCGTGGCGCAGTGAGGGATTTCATGTGGCGGACAAGGCGTCGGCCTGTGTGTCACAGGGCCTGCCGTTTCATGATCTGGATGATCTTTCGGCCGTTCCCGGCATGACGCCTTTGCTGCTTGAGGGGCTGGAGCCGCATCTGTCTTTTGCCCAGCAGGAACTGCCCGATCTCCACACCGGCGATCCATCCGTCCGGCAGGCTCTGCTGAAATCCGGAATTTCAAGTGGGGCGGATCAGACGGATCCGAACAGCGAAGGAAACGGCGTCGTTCTTGTTTCCGTGGACGCCATCGTCTTTCACGGTGCTTTCAGGATGTGGCGTCATGCCGAGGCCATCATGCTTCCTGATGAACGCCCCATTCCCTGGCGTCTGATCCGTCTGGAAACCATGACGCCAGACAGCAGTCCTTCAGGGATTGCAGATCATTCCTGATCCCGCCTCGCCCCGGCCGTTCGGTCCATGAGAACAGAGGTCATAGTCATGCCCCTCCCGCTCCGAAGGGGCGTGGTAGACATAGGCATGGTTCCACGGATCGGCAGGAACAGCGCCGCCCTTCAGATAAGGGCCGTTCCAGTTCTCCACCGATGACGGGCGATGGACAAGCGCATCCAGACCTTCCTCCGTGGAGGGATAATCACCCGTATCAAGCTTATACATGTCCAGAACTGTACCGATCCGTGCGATCGACTGCTTGACGACGGACTGGCGGGCGCCCCCCAACTGGCGCAGGGCAGCCGGTGCCACAAGCCCGACCAGCAGGCCCAGAATGGCCAGAACCACAAGAATTTCCAGAAGGGTAAAACCGGCATCATCGCGATGCTCGGCGCGGGAAACCTGTCTGGGACATGACATTTTGATGACGTACCTTTTTTAACCGTTCGTCAAACGGTACTAAAGCTTCGAACCTTCTCTGCCCAGCGCATGACGAGGCTCACAATGCTGTCTTCATAATTTCTTCATTCGGGACAAAGCATCCCGACAGGTCTGCCATGCCCGCTCCCCTTCTGGCCTGCATGCTCGCAGCCGCCATCCGGTACGATCTCCCTCCACGGGTCCTGCCTGCCATCTGGGAAGTCGAACGCGGTGCCATTGGCCTCGTGCATCACAATACGAACGGCTCCGACGATCTGGGGCTGATGCAGATCAACACACAGTGGGTCGGCCTTCTCTCCCAGATCACTCGCATGCCAGCCACACAGACGGCTGCACGCCTTGTGTCGGACGGATGTTTCAATATCGCCGCTTCGGCTCTTATCCTGCGGAGCTACCTCAACGAGACGCACGGAGACCTTCTTCAGGCCGTGGGAGACTATCATTCTCATACACCCGAGCTGAATTCGGCGTATCAGAAGCGGGTTCTCCAGCAGGCCAGACGCCTGTTTGCGGCTGGAAACAGCCTTCAGGAATGATCTCTCCGTGAACATTCAGGCGTGGGAACCGCGACGCCCCGTTCCTGTCTCTTTGATTGCAATTCAGTGAATATTGACGCGTTTTAACCGGAAATGAGTGTTGGCAGATTTTACGTCAGGTTCCGGTCAGACTGCTCAAATATCTCTTTCTTCAGACCGAAACGACCATGAGAACTGCAACCGCAGCCGGTGGGAAGTTCGGGCAAGAGGGTAAGTCATACCTTGCTCTCTGATCGCAGATTTCCTGATGTGGAGAGCAGTATGTCCACGATTGACAGTTACGACAAAACATATAGCCCGACGAGCACGGGCGACCTCAACACTTCAGCGACCGGCCAGACCCTGAGCACGGAAACGGCACAAGAAATGGAGCAGGCCCTGATCCAGCTCCTGCAGGAAATGGAAGCCAGCGGCAACGCCTCGGGCACGGGTTCGTCCGACACAGGGTCTTCGACGCCCACACCCGTCGGAAACACGGGCCTGTCCCTGACCGGCAATCTCAGCGACGACATGAAAACGCTGAAGACGCTCGTCGACATGAATGGCACGAACGGCAACACCCTGCAGCAGTACGCCCAGGCTGTTTCGTCGGAAGCCAGCCAGCAGGGTAACGGCCTCGACTCTTCCGTTGCGGGCAATATCGGTCGCAGCCTGTCGGATGGTACCTACGATCAGGGCGGCAGCAGCAATGCCATCAAGCAGGCCCTTCAGGGCAACAGCGTCGATGCGCTGAGCAACAACGTCGACACGATTGCGGATGCCCTGCAGTCCGGCAAGTCCGGCTCGGATGAGTTTAACAACCTTAATGCTCTGGCTCGCGAAGCCTCGAACGCTGGCAACAACAACCTTGCCGATGTTGCGAAGATGCTCGCCAGCGAAATTCAGTCCGGCACGTTCAACAGCAACGCTGCTGCATCCGAACTGAAGTCTGCACTGGGTTGACGCCCGGCATTCTGCCCGACGCTTCTTCGGGGCGGCGGGAGAATGCAGAGCGTGTACAGGCGTTCGCTACGAACGTCACGGTTTTCGGGAGTTCATGTGAACTTCCGAATGGCGCTGAGAGAAAACGGCGCTGTTTTTAGTCACTAACAATGTCATGGAGAACAAAATGAGCGGTTCCATCTCTGCCAGCAGCGACTCAACCATGCAGCAGATCATGCAGGAGTCCGAAGCCATGGAAGACCAGAACCTGCAGAAGCAGGAACAGATGTCTGAAATCTCCAACGCCCAGACATTTGCAAACGACTTTGCCCAGACGATGGAAAGCAACGCGAAGTCTGCCTTCACGAAGGACTGATTTCCGCATCGTCGGACATGGCCTGCATGCCGGGGACAGACCCCGTCGTGCGGGCCATTTTCCGTTTTTATCATCTGGAGGACCTGTCCTCCCAAGCCGGGACGCATCATGCTGGTTGTTCAGAACGGATTGCACAGCGATGCCGTCATGACGTTCGGCACAGAGCCTGTCATTATCGGCTCAGGCCCGGATGCGAGCATGGCGCTGCTCGATGACGGCATTGCGGTACAACATCTTTCGATCAGGCAACAGTCTGACAGTATCTATCTGCTGCATGCCCTCGCACCGGATGTCGTGGTGAATACGGTGGCGCTTCCGCCTGGTGAGAGCACGACCGTCACAGGTCCTGCAACACTCCGGCTTGGTCCCGTCTCCCTTCATCTGGGTTCTGATGGCACCATTGCGGCTTCGCCGGAACAGTTGACCTCTCCACCCAAAAATATTGTCGATACAAAACGAAAAACCAATCCCACGCTCATGATCGTCGGGGGAATGGCAACAGTTCTAATGCTCGTCGTAATACAGGCATTGTCACACTCCGCGACACCCGCGCACAAAACAGCCGGCGCCTCCCCTTCCCGCGCGCCCGATGTGGAAACAGCTTCACTTCAGCAGCCGGTCAGCGATGCCGAACTTGGCCGCCTCGTCGTGCAGCAACTAACGAAAAACAATCTTCCCGAACTGAAGGTCAGTGCATCTTCCGGCGTCATCATCATCGATGGAAGCCTCTCGGCTCAGGAGATGAAAACATTCCGGGACGTGGAAAAATGGTTCGATGCGTCCTTCGGAACGCAGGCTGTCTGGGTTTCGAATGTCTCACTTGCGCCAGTGGCACCCCCGGTTGATGTGCCCATTCAGGCCGTCTGGACAGGAAAAAATCCCAATATTGTCGTGCATTCGCAGCGCTACCGGGTCGGCACTGAAATTGTCACAGGATTGTCTCTTTCAGAAATACGGAAACATACCGTAATAATGCATAAGGGTTTACGGCCTGTTAACTTTCAGTACTGATTTGCCTCACCGGTAGATCAGCCGGAGACAGTACAGATGGTTCAGAGAGTCTGGTCTGAAGGCACTGTTCGTCTCGACCGCGCTCTGCAGGATCTGTCGCTTCAGCATGACGACAGTCTGTTGAACGCTGAAGTTGCTGCCCTTCGCCAGACGCTTGCGCCTGAAAACGCACTGTCCGAAACCATCGACCCACCCACCGTTATCGGCGCGGTGTATGCCCATATCATGCCGCATCTCCGCAACCCGGCGGTTCTTCTGCCATCCCGCAGACAGGAACTACTACGACGTCTGGAAGAACAGGCCTCCTCACGCTCAAGCTCGGCTCCTGTCGTTCCCGGGGGCCTGGAAACGCTCAGGCATGAGCTTGCGGCTCTGGAGCAGTTGCTCAAGGCGTCCAACAGTCTGATCGGCGGCTAGGCATGGAGAGCGATCAACGCGATCTTTTGCTGTCTCTGGCCTATCTCTATATCTGCTGCGGACGGCCCTGGCGGGCTCTGCCCATGCTGCTGCTGGTGCTCGCCCAGCGCACGGGAGACCGAGAATGTCTGCGAATGCTGGCGCATGTCTATACCGTCATCCGCCGCAGTGAACTCGCCCTCGTCGTGCTTGACTGTCTCGACAGGCTTGAGACCACTCCCGATGCGGGCAACGCGCTTCTGAGAGCGCGAGCGCTGCATCAGCTTGGTCGGCTCGACGAAGCGCGGACCTGTTTTGCGCACTATACGCGGCACGCTGCGGCATGAAGCATCTCACGCCCTTTTTCCGGGTCATGAGCCAGCGACAGGATCTGGCCCTCGTTCTGGTGCTGGTCCTGACGATCGGCATGCTCATTATGCCGCTGCCCGCAGCCTTTGCGGATGTGCTGATCGGATGCAATCTCAGCCTGTCGGTTCTGCTTCTGATGGTGGCCGTCTATCTGCGGTCGCCGCTGGATCTGACAGCGCTTCCCGGCATGATCCTCGTCTCGACCGTGTTCCGGCTGGCGCTTGAAGTCACGGTCACACGGCTGATCCTCACGACGGCGGATGCCGGGGCGATTGTTGAAACGTTCGGCGAATTCGTTATTGGCGGAAATATCGTCGTCGGTCTCGTCGTTTTTGCCATCGTCACCACGGTCCAGTTCATTGTCGTCACGAAAGGAACTGAACGCGTTGCTGAAGTGGGGGCGCGCTTTACGCTCGATGCCATGCCCGGCAAGCAGATGAGCATCGACAGCGATCTGCGCTCGGGCGATATCGACGCGATCGAGGCCAGACGTCGTCGCACGGAACTGGCCAGCGAAAGCGCCCTGCACGGTGCCATGGATGGCGCCCTGAAATTCGTGAAGGGCGATGCGATTGCCGGGCTGATCATCATTGTGGTCAACCTGGTGGGCGGGATCGGCATTGGTGTGGCGCAGCATGGCATGGCGATCGGTCAGGCCATGCAGACCTACACGCTGCTGACGGTTGGCGATGCTCTGATCTCACAGATTCCGGCCCTTCTGCTGTCCATCACGGCGGCCGTCGTGGTCACGCGCGTGGGCGGTCATGGCATGGATCTGGGCCGCGATATGGCGACCCAGCTTACGGCCAACAGCAGCGCCCTGCGCGTGGCGTCGGTCGTTCTTTTGGCGATGGGACTTATTCCCGGCTTTCCCAAACCCGTCTTCCTCATTCTGGCGGCAATTTTCTTCTGCGGCAGTCACCCGGATTGGAAGGGCCTGACGAACCGCGTGTTCCGACGCTCCGCCGAAACGCATCCCGGCACGCAGGACGATGTCTTCTCCGCCGCCTCACCGGCGGGGCAGACCAGCACGACACTTCAGGAAAATTTCACCCCCCTGATGGCGATCACCCTCAGCCAGAAGCTGAACGCCACTCTGGATCAGGGACGTCTGACCCGTCTTCTGGCGCGCGTCAGCATGGAAATCGGCAACGATCTAGGCTTCCAGTTCCCGCCCCCCACGCTCCGACAGCGCGACGACAGCGGGGATTTGCGATTTTCGATCGATCTGGAAGACGTTCCCATCGAGGAGCATGAACTCCGCAAGGACTTCCTTCTGCTGCATGACGATCCGGTTCATCTGGACCTTGCCGGAATAGATGGCGAGGAAGGCGTTGCTCTGCTGACCAATGATCCGTCCCTCTGGGTTCCCTCCGTCAGCGAGGGACGGCTCCGGGCGGCTGGGATCGGGTTTCACGATCATGCCGGGATCATTGCTTTCCGCTTCCGTGCTGCGTTGCGTCGCCATGCCGGGCGTTTCCTCGGGCTTCAGGAAACGCGGCAGATCGTCCAGCGCGTGGAAGCACAATATGCCGATCTGACGCGCGAGGCCACGAAACTGGTGCCCGTCCAGCGTCTCGCCGAAGTTCTCAGGCGTCTCGTGGAAGAGGATGTGTCGCTACGCAACATGCGCCTCATTCTGGAAACGCTCGTGGAATGGGGCGAGACCGAAAACAAGGTGCCGATGCTGGCCGAACACGTCCGCAACGCCCTGTCCCGTCAGATCTGCCACCGTTATGCGACGAACCACAGGGCGATCCCCGCGATCGTTCTGTCGCAGGCAACGGACCAGCTTCTGCGGCAGTCCCTCCGCGAGACGCCTGCCGGCTCGTTTCTGGCGCTGGAAGTGGATGCGTCCCAAAAACTTCTGGAGGCCGTCCGCGAGCGTCTGGCCAACGCGCCCGGAAAATCCGGCGCGGAAGCGGAAACCACCAAACCCATCATCGTGTGTTCGGTCGACACGCGACGGTTCGTCAGGGGATTCCTGATCCGGAACGGCTTCGACAACCCCGTTCTTTCGTATCAGGACCTTGCCGACGAATTCCCGGTCCATCCCATCGCGTCCATTGGAACGGACGTGTTCGGGGCCGATGCAGTCATTGCCAGACAGCAATGACGGATCAACGGATTTTGCAGGAGAAACGCACATGAGACTGATGATCATGTCCCCCGATAGCGGGTATGCCGACGGCCTTGCCAAAACCCTTCAGAGCGCCGGTTTCGGTGCAGATGTTTTCACGACGCTCGACGATGCAAACGAGGCCCTGACGGCTTCGAATTACAGTCTTGTCCTGCTGGATTCCACAAGTGGCGATGGCGTCTACAGCGTCTGGTGGCAGGCGCGCTGTCGCTGCCGGCGACATGACGGCGACGAATTCCTCGTGCTCATCGCCAATTGTCAGGACGAGCGGATCGCGGCCCTTGAAGCGGGCGCGGATGACAGCGTGACGCGCGATGTGAGCCCCCGCGAACTGGTCGCACGTGTTCGCACTATCATGCGTCGCCCGCGCATCCGGTCGGCAGAGCAGCATCAGTTCAGTGACCTCACCCTCTGCACCGCTACACGTGAAGTGCGGGTCGGTAATCTCGAACTCACGCTCCAGCGCCGCGAGACTCTCATTCTGGAATCTCTGATGCGCCGCCGTGGTCACGTCGTGCCCCGCGCCGGGCTTGAGCACGACGTCTATGGCGC
The DNA here is from genome assembly GCF_018256175.1 of Gluconobacter sp. Dm-44. Lineage (NCBI taxonomy): Bacteria > Pseudomonadati > Pseudomonadota > Alphaproteobacteria > Acetobacterales > Acetobacteraceae > Gluconobacter > Gluconobacter sp. Dm-44. Next base: position 221,165 of record NZ_JAERLZ010000005.1, read on the forward strand.
GCAGGCCGAGTATTGCCCGAACTCCCTTGAAGTCCGTGTCAGTCGGATCAGACGGCAACTTGCAAAGGCACGCTCTCTCGTGACGATCGAATCCGTGCGTGGCGTGGGTTATCGCCTTGCGGCACGGCTCGATAAGGACATGGGACTTACGGCATGATGGACGGGGACAGTTTTTCAGTATGATTTCAGGCCGTTCAACACACCGCATACGCTTCTGGCAGACCGCCCGCACAGGCGCATTGCAGGGATCTTTTCTGCTTATGGGTGCCGTATGCGTCGGAGTCATTCCGCAAAACGCAGCCGCACAGATGCAGCCCGCCCGCCACGGTGGGTCCATGACGCTATCTGTCGGAGGAGCGCAACTGATCCAGCTTCCCCGCGCGGCTGGTAATGTCATGATTGCCGATCCGACGGTTATGGACGTGCAATACACCGATAATGACGGCCTGTTCATCTTCGGCAAAAAACCCGGCCATACGACACTCATCGTGTTGGACCAGAGTGGTCAGAAAATGATTTCCGGCGATGTGACGGTGACGTTTAACATGGACGCGATGCGTACCATGATCGCCAAGGAAGGCGGCCGGAATGTTCAGGTCCAGATGTCGCCTGAAGGCGTCGTCCTGTCCGGCTCGGTTCCAGATGCCAAAGCCGCCGCACATCTGGAGGCTCTTGCCCGGCAATACGGCGGAAACGGCGCGAAACTGATCAACCGTCTGACTATCGGCGAGCCGGTTCAGGTCAATCTTGTGGTGCGCGTCGCGGAAGTGCAACGTCAGCTCTCGCAGGATCTGGGCTTTAACTGGACGACGGTTTTCAACGGTGTGGGCTCTTTTGCCATCGGTGCTGCAACGGGCGGACTGAGTGGTGTCCCCAGCGCGATCAAGGCCCTGTCGAGCGCAACCAATGCGCTTTCGGGAAGCTATACGAGCGGAGGGTCTTCCGTGACGGGCACACTGGACGCCATGGCGACGGAGGGGCTTGCGACCATGCTGGCGGAGCCCAACCTCACCACCATGTCCGGCGAGACAGCCAAGTTCCTGTCCGGCGGGCAGTTCCCGGTTCCGATCCCGCAGGGTCTGGGCACTGTCGGGATTACCTACAAAAATTATGGTGTCAGCGTCGATTTCACGCCAACGGTCCTGTCTGATGGGACCATCAGCATGCATGTCGCACCGGAAGTCAGCTCCGTTTCTACCGAAGCGTCGGAAGGCGCGTATTCCATTTCCGGCAGCAGCGTCGTTCCCGCAATCCGCACCAACCGGGCCGATACGACCATTCAACTTGCATCGGGTCAGAGCTTTGCCATCGGCGGCCTGATTTCAAACGACGCCAGCAATACCATCTCCAAGGTGCCGGGGCTGGCGGATATTCCGGTGCTTGGATCGCTGTTTCGCTCCACGTCGTTCCAGCGCAACGAGAGCGAACTTCTGATCGTCGTCACGGCCTATATCGTTCACCCGTCCGATCGTGTTCCGGCGCTACCGACCGATTATATCCGCCCGACATCCGCCATCGAGGCGCTGCTGCTCCGACGCTCGGCGGCGACCGCAACGGATGCGCCCGATCCCACACGCATGCCCCATCTTCAGGGTGCGGCCGGGTTTCTTTACGAATGAGACACGCGCTCCTCGCCCTTCTTGCATTGTCGCTGGACGGATGCACATTCAGCGGCACCCGTTCGTCTGGCCCTCCGCCGCCGCTTCTTCTGGGCGTCAACCAGCATCGCATTCCTCTTGACGCTGCCAACGCAGACAACGCGCTCGACGCCGCGCTCACCAAACTGGGCGACCCGCGCGCCGTCCACGCCACGATCAACGGTGCGGACCCGCAGATCACGGCTCTTGTGACGCACGCACTCGTCCGTGCCGGTGTGGAACCGGCACGGATCCGCGTGATCCATGACACGTGGGACACGCTCGTGCTCAGGGCGTATGTCGTAGCCCAACCCGATTGTCGTCAGGCCGTCCGCCCATCCTGGACCGGAGACACGTCCGACAGCCTTTATCCCCTTGGACAGTGTCTTCAGGCCGCAGCGCTCGCCGCGGAAATTGCCAATCCGGGGGATCTGCTGGAGCCTGCCCATCTGCAACCGGCCAATGGCGCGCGGTTTGGGCGCGTTGTGGAATTGTGGGAAGCGGGGATGGATCGCACTTCGCAGAACAGAACGCCCGCGACGTCGAATTTCCCGTCCGCCGTCGGTGGTGGAAGCACGGGGGGAGCCAGTTCGTCTGCGACGACTGGAAGCGACACCCCGGCAACATCCACAAACACCACGACGCAGACTGATGCGTCTCAGTCTCCCGCAGCGGACGAGGCGGCATCCACGCCCTGAGCGGCGTGCAGGAGCGTATAGAACCGCATATTCTGCTGGATCTGTTCGCTGCTGAGGGCCGCTGAGCGTGCGGATTGCCGCGCGTCCGATAATTTGCCCTCAAGAGCGTAAACAATCGCCAGATTTCCATCGATCGTGGAGAGCGACGCTGCTGAAGCCCCGCGCTCCACGGCCTGCGTCCGCAGGGCCAGAAGCTCGGTCAGCGCCTGGTGAGGCTGCCCTCCAAGGGCTTCCGAAAGGGCAAGATCATTGGCGGCGGCGATATTGTTCGGGTCGATCCGCAGCGCATCGCGATAACTCTGGCGTGCGCCCTGTGCATCTCCGGAAATTTCATAGGAAATTCCCAGCGCCACACGCAAAGGAGCGGAATTGGGGTTCTGCTGGATCACGGGGAGGAGAACCCCGATCGCTTCCTGTGACCGCTGTGCGGTATTGAGCAACTGGGCAAGCAGCAGTGCAAGACGTACACGCTCGGCAGACGTTGCGTTGGCCTCTGCACCATGAATGGCTTCGATCGCCTCGTTCGTCCGCCCCTGATGCATGAGCGCTTCGGCATAAGGCCCGACATAATCCGGCTGTCCGGGGCGCAGTGCAACGGCTCGGCCATAAAAAGCGGCGGCGGTGGTCCAGTCTCCGCGTGCGCGTGCGCTGTCGCCGACTTTCATCATGGTTCCGGGGTTGCGAGCCGCCTGCCGCTCCCGCGCGACATCCTGTGCGTTATGTGAAGCGTTTGAGACACAGCCGGCAAGAGGCACCGCCAGCGTGAAAGCAAGGAACACAGCACGTGACGGAAAAGAAATCCGCATGAAAAAACTTTCGTAACGAAGCGCAGAACAGATCTGAGGGGCGCAACCTATCAATCTTATCCGATGCTGACGATTTCAGGCGGCCTTCTGAAATATGGAATTTTTTTGACAGGGCCCAAAAGCCTGATTTCCATCAGATTATTATGGTTCCGTGAAACCGGAACAGCGCTTTGTAAATGTCAAAACCAGATCAGGATAAAGACAGACTGCTCTCTTACAGAATGAAAGCACGCCGATTTGCCCCGCTTTCCCGGTCTTTCAGCATTTCGGTGATGAGCGCAACATTAAGTTATGGAGAGAGCCAGAGATGCCCGGTAGAATCGGATCCAGCGAAATTGAGCCGCATACGCCTGTAACCCACGCGGGCGGCAGCACCTCCACCCCGCAGAGCGAAATTACGGGTTTCAACGAGACCCTTCACAACACGGCGCCGAGACCCACCAGCTCCGTTTATTCGCAGGATTCGGGAATGCATCCTGCGTCGATAGCGTCTGAACATGCGCCGACTACGCACACCCCTCATACTGAAACCGAGACTGTCACCGCAGAACCGAAAGCAAAGCCTGCCAAGTCCAAAAGCGACCAGGCAAAAGATTTCGGTGATAAATTCGACAAGATCCTGAAGCCTCTCACCGTCACGCTGGGCTCAACCGCACAGATTGCCAGCCTGATTTCTTTCGGTCAGGCTCAGGAAGCCAAGAACAAGGACTCTTCCAGCAGTTCCAGCGCAAAGGACACGGGAACGAGCGGCGACGCTTCGGGCACCGATGCCTCCGGCACGACCGGACAACTGCCGGATCTGGCCCCCATTCCCTCGCAGCAGACGTCCTGAAACCTGCGCGCACTTCTCTTCCCGGTCATAATTTCTGACCGGGAAGAGTTTTTATATCCGTTCGTCAAAAAACGTCCCGATCTATTTCGAGACGTCCTGAACGGCACTTCCCCGGAAAATTCTGACAGTCCGATGGCCTGCACTTGGTCCGCTGAGGGACTGGATCGTCTGGCTGATGCGATCTCGCAGATCAGGCGGCCCGAAGACACTGACGGAACGCCCGCGATCATCGGTGTGGACCGAATAATGGGGCTCGAGCATTTTCTTCGCGTCCACAGCGCGCATCAATGCCGCATAAGACACACCACCCAGCGGAAAAGACTGTGTCGTCGTCGCGGAGGATGGTGTGACGTGCAGCGTATTGCCGTCATAATACCAGTCCAGCCTATATTCGGCGGACAGCGCATTCAGGAATGCCAGCGGCGTCTCGGCGGTAAAACCGGAGCGCACATTCCCCTGAATGGATGGGTCCACGACGACACGCAAATTCACGTCTTCACAGAACTGGGTCAGGACGTCGGGCAAAGTCTGATGGATGACCGTATAGCGTCCCTGATCGGGCAGCGGGAGCGGCTCGGCCCGGACGCTGTGCGGCAGTGCCAGCACCCCAGAGCCCAGCACCGCAGAAGCCAGCAGAACGCCGGAAAGAAATCGCCGGTGCAGCATCGCCGTCTTTTCTGAACTGCAATTGGAGTTCTGCTTCATCTGTTCTTCTATAGACCGCGCGCAGAGGCCCGACAATTCTTGCCGAACGTCTGAAGGCACTTTCGGGCAGCCTGTATGAAGGTCAGGTTCAGATCAGCTTTCGCCCCTAGGCTTGATCCCGATAGGTCCGGGCCTGTTGCAGGAAATTGTTCGGGGTCGCAGGTATGACAGGCATTACGGGATTGGATGCGACAGCGCTGGTCCAGCGCTCCCTCACCGACCAGACGAGCGGCATGACCGCAGGAGCGCCTGCGCCCGGCGACGATCAGATTGCCTTCCTGCAGAGCACACCTGCCCGCCAGACATACGAGACGCAATCCCTCTCCACCACAGACACACTGGGAGACCAGATCCTGTCCGGACTGGGGCGGATCAGCAGCGCTTTTTCGACGCTCAATACGCTGGCGCCGACTGTTATTCCGACGACGGGAACGGAACATCTGGCTCTCCCACAGGGCAGCGTCGGAACAGCGGGACTTTCAGGCGCGTCCAATGTCGCTTCCGCAGGCAAAGCGGATGGAAAGACCGCCCCTCTGAACAGTCTGTTCGAGAAAGTCGAGCAGGAGGGGATTGCGATGTATAACGAGGCCCTGACGCGACAGATGGCATTCACCAACTCCGAATTCGAAACCCATATCATCACCGTGTCGTCACAGAACATGACCTCCACGCTGAAGAGCCTCCTCACACAGGGAGGCTGAGACCATGTTCCGTATCCGGCGTCTGTTTCTCACCTTTCCCGCCCTGCTCCTTCTCCTCTCCCTCACTGCGTGTCAGACGGTGCTCTACACTGAGCTTTCGGAACGTGATGCGATGGAGATGATCGCCATCCTTCTGCAGCACGGGATTTCAGCCACCCGTCTGATCGCCAAGGACGGCAGTTCCACTGTGGAAGTGTCGGAACGGCATGTGGCGGATGCCGTCTCCATCCTGCGCAGCAGTCATTATCCCCGCAACGGATATGACAGCATGGACAAGATCTTCCAGCAGCAGGGCATGATCAGCACCCCCACGGCCGAGCGCGCCAAGCTGTATTACGGCATCAGTCAGGAGCTTGGGCACACGCTCAATGATATTGATGGCGTGATCGATGCGCGTGTTCATATCGCACCTGCCGCAAGCGATCCAGTGACGGGTGTGGACAAACCGGCCACGGCATCGGTCGTCATCCGGTACGATTCCGGAACGGCTGTGTCGGGGCTGCTGCCCAAGATCAAGCTGATGGTCGCAAATGCCGTTCAGGATCTGGCCTATGACCGGGTGTCCGTCATTCTTCTGCCGGTCGCGGTTCCCCATCTTCCGTCGGTTCAGACGGAATGGATGAGTCCGCTCGGCTGGACCGGATGGTTTTTCGCTTTCGCCTTCCCTGCCGGATATGGCGCCAGCCTCCTGTGGCGACGCTTTCGCAGGAAACCGGTGCCGACCACGACGGAACTGGCCATCGTGCCGCGTGAGGCTGCGTGACCGTAGCCCACAGCATGAGCGCATCTTCCGGGTCAGACTATAGTCAGATGCTGGCGAGTATTCATCCGTCTCATCTGCAACTGCGCCTGCCGATGCTGCACCGCGATACGGTCCAGAAACTCCAGACCTGTTCGAGACTGTCAGAACGTCTGATTGAATTGCTGGATTGTGAGGGACTGCCACCAGCCCACGCTCCACAAGGCCCGCTGGAAGCATTGGCGCTTCAGTCAGAGGATCGTCTTCAGAGCGCAGGACGTCGTATGGGCGCCGTCGTTCACTGGCGCAGTCTGGCCAAACAGGTGGACCGTCAGGCGATTACGGCCCTTGATGCCGCATTGGGCGAAGGCGTCAGGCTGTTTGGTATCCGTAACGGGGCTCACTGGGCGCAGGCCGGTCTGTCAATCCCGTCCGCAGGCACACCAACTGAACCCGACAGGGATCTTCCCGGCCTCGCAAGAGCCGTCACCGACTGCGGCTGGTCCTGTCTGATCCGTTGGCGCGACAGTCTGGTCGGAGATTACGGGCGTCTCGCCACACTGAAACTGCCCGCAAGGACCCGTCTGCCCGCAGCCTCCAGCGCGTACGACCCGATCATCCTGAAAGTCGCGGAAGGGATTGTCACGCATGTCTGAACGGATGTTTTCGCGGATGCGGCCTTCCACGACGGTCTTGCGCCCTGAAGACATGAGCGCCTGGTGCGACGCGTCCCTGGCCTATGACACCGCCATCCGCAACGCCACGATGCTGCTGTCCGCCACACGGAACGCCTATAATGCGGAATGTCGACGTGGCTATCAGACCGGCCATGACAAAGCCTCAGCAGAAATGGCGCGTCGTCTTCTCGTGACGGACGAAGCGGTCGCAAAAGTGCTTCGGGATCTGGAAACGAGCCTTCCGGCCATTGTGACGGACGTCGTGACGGATCTGTTCGGGCGGCTTGATATCGGGAGCGCTCTTCCGGCCGCCATCAGGCATACACTAGGGAAAATCAGGCATGGTACGCTCGCCACGCTACGGGTGGCGTCCGACTGTGCTGACATCCTGCGCCCGGTCGTGGAAGACCTGACGGTCCATAATCCCGGCCTGCGTCTTGAGATCGACCCGATGCTGTCGCCCGGACGGTGTGTGCTGGAGAGCGAACTCGGTGTGGCGGAACTGGGCGTCGACGCCCAGCTTGCCGTGCTGCGGGAACATCTCAGCGCACAATGGATGCAGCATGACTGACATCCCGCTCACGCCGTCTTCTCAGGCTCCGGACGATACGGTTTCCGCGGACGGGATCATGGAGGCCGCGCATCCGGCTGTGTCTCTCGCCAGTGCGCTGGAAGCGGATTTCGTCCGCCTGCACATGTTTCAGCAGACAGACAAAACGCAATCCGAGCAGGACCTGCCCCTCGAAGACGCGGAACAGGCCGTTTCCCGTCCCGATCCCGAAACACAGGACGCACGGGCCGATCAGTCCGGAGCGTCTCTCATCAAACGCGATCCGGCTTTTGAAAACCCGGAACCGGAAGGCATGCCCCGTCTTTCCGGCGCGCCCGTGACGCAGGACCGGCAGGCTGATCCTCTGCCCCGGATGCAGGTGAGCCGCGATCCGTCGCAGACGGCCGATCATGTCATCGCGCGGATGAAAACCCTCCTCCCCATGCTGCGCTCACGGGCGGCGGGGATCGACACACATCCGATGCAGGGGCGCGTCGTGAGCGCCACTGGAACCATTATCCGCGCCATTCTGCCGAATGTGGCCGTGGGCGATCTGTGCCGGTTGCAGAACCGCGACCGCGACTGGTCTCTGGATGCCGAGGTGGTGGGGCTGGACGGAAACGAAGTCCTCATGACGCCAATGGGCGGCCTCGAAGGCGTCTCAGTGGACACGGAAGTCGTCACGACCGGAGGGCGACGCAGCTTCCCGGTCGGCGAACGGCTCCTGGGCCGGGTGCTCGATGCGCTTGGTACGCCGATTGATGGTCTGGGGCCACTGCCAGCCGGACCATCACGTTCCGTCTATGCTGCACCCCCTCCCGCCATGGAGCGTCAATCAATCGACCGGCCGCTACCCGTCGGGCTGCGTGCTCTGGACGGGGTGCTGACCTGTGGCGAAGGGCAGCGGCTCGGGGTGTATGGCGAGGCCGGGGCAGGCAAATCCACGCTGATGTCCGCCATCGTCAAGGGCAGTTCCGCCGATGTCGCGGTCGTGGCGCTGGTGGGCGAACGGGGCCGCGAAGTGCGCGAGTTCGTCGAGCATAATCTGGGGGCGGACGGACTGAAAAATGCTGTCCTGATTGTCGCCACCTCTGACCGGCCCGCCGCCGAGCGCGTCGTCTGTGCACAGGCCGCCACGACAGTTGCGGAATATTTCCGCGATCAGGGGCTGAAGGTCCTGCTGTTCGTGGACAATATCACCCGTTACGCCCGCGCCCTGCGCGAGATCGGACTGGCTGCCGGGGAGCCGCCCACGCGGCGCGGTTTTCCCCCTTCGGTTTTCGCAGCTCTGCCCCAGCTCATGGAACGCGCGGGCATGGGGGTGAGGGGGTCGATCACAGCGTTTTATACCGTGCTGGTCGAGGACGGGATGGATGATCCGATTGCTGAAGAAACACGCGGCATTCTGGACGGCCACGTCATTCTGTCGCGCGCACTGGCGGCGGCGGGGCATTATCCGGCGATTGACGTCCTGACCAGCCGGTCGCGCGTGATGTCTCTCGTGACCGATCCCCGTCATCAGGCGGCGGCCACGAAAATCCGGAGCCTGTGGGCGAAATATCAGGAGATCGAGTTTCTGTTGCAGGTCGGCGAATACAAGCCCGGCGGTGACGCGCTGGCGGACGAGGCGATTGCCAAAATTGGCGCGCTGCGGGGTTTCCTGCGTCAGGGCAACGACGAGAGGACATCCTTTGCGGAGATGCTGGAATGGCTGAACCGTCTTTGCGCCTGAGTCCGCAGGCAGCGCAACAGCTTGTGACGCTGCGCCAGCGCCGTGCCGCGGAGGCGCGTCAGCTTCTATCGGCGGCAACGTCGCAGGCCGATCAGCGTCTGGCTCGTCTCAACCACGCCAGCCAGATCCTGTCCGACCATCAAGCACACCAGCTTGGGGTTCAGGCGGAGATCGCCGCACGCGCACAGAATGCGCCGGTCAGCGCCGTGCTCCTACGTCGGGATCATGAGCATATTGAAGAGCTCGCCCGTCACGAAAAACGCCTGAAAGACGGGATCACCCAAGCGGAACGGGACGTCGAAAAAGCCCGGCAGCTCGTTGCCGCAACACGTCGCCTCCTGATGCAGTACGAACAGCGCGAAAAACAGGCGCGCGATCTGTTGGAGCGCGTTCTGACAGAACGCCGCACGGCGCAGGAACAGCGCGAGGAACAGGACATCGCGGAACTTGCCATGATGCGTCAGAGCAGCGGGCGGCTCACCCGCCAACGCAGCACAACGTCGCGGTTCAACGCTCCATGACGCTGTCTCTGCCGCGCGCGATACATCGCCTCACGCCGAGGCCGCTGGGCTATGACGCTTCGGCGGCAGGTCTACTCGGGCGGCAAGACTTTGCGCTGTCTGTAGGCGAAGAGCGACTTTCAGTACGCTTTACGCCGCCGATCCTCTTACCAGCACAGTGGAGTGCGATCTGTTTTCGGATCGGTGACAGGGAGGGGCAATGTGTTCTCCCTCACGAGATCCTTCAGAGGCTGGTTTCGCTGGCGGAGCCGAAGCCTCGCGCCCCGATGGAAGCGCCGGCAGCCCTGCTGCTTCTGGAGCTTTTGCTGGATCAGGGCCTAACGACGCTGGAGGCAGCGATAAATGCGCCGCTCCGGTTCACGCGGATCGAACCGGCGCAGCAGGCCACATCCCACAGGCCCAAGTTTGTCGAGATCGGGTTTGAGGCCCGTTTTGATACAACGGGCAGCTTTTGCGGACTGCTTCGTCTGCCTTCGGCATTAATGCCTGTGTTGTACCGTCTCGCACCGTCGCTTGTGCGCCGGTTTCCCGATCCGCCAGTGATGTTGTCTCTGAGGATCGGCAGCGTTCTGGTCTCGCCCGAGGACCTCATGGCGCTCGGCCCCGGTTTCGGACTGGTTCTCGGGACGGCGGCACAGGTCCGGCATGTGATTGTTGCGGGCGACGTGCTGGGCACAGCGGTCCGGCATGACGGCAGCAGGATTGTCTTTGAAGGCGGGTTTGTGCCTCTCGCCCGGATTTGGCCAGCAGATTGGAACAGCATGACTGAAACACCCCCGTCCTCCGTGAGCGAACCGCACCAGCCCACAACAGTCGAAGCTTCCGCCATCGAGCAGCTTCAGATCCCCCTGACCTTCGAACTGGCGCGGATGCCGGTCTCGTTGGCCGAACTGAGGACGATCGGAGAAGGACATGTGATTGATATCGGCGCGCTCACGGAACGTTCCGTGTCGATCATGGCCAATGGCCGCCGCATTGGCGAAGGCGAACTCGTGGATCTCGGGTCCTCCGTCGCCATCCGGGTGACGCGGATCATCACCGCATGATCGGCTCCACCAATCTCGTCACGGCCCTCGTCCTGACCCTTGGGTTCGGCGTCCTGATCCTCGCGGTTATCACCACCACGTCGTTCGTGAAAATCTCGGTCGTCCTGTTCCTGCTGCGCACCGCTCTCGGCATCCAGCAGTCGCCGCCGAATATCGTGCTCTATGCGATTTCGCTAATCCTCACGCTCTTCATTTCCGCGCCTCTCGGCCACGACATCTACAAAGCGGCCATGGAGAGCGACCAGAAATACGAGACGCTGACGGATTATGTGGATGCCTATGAACGCGTGCAGGCCCCCGTTGCCCAGCATCTGCTCCGCTTCACACAGGCGCCCGAGCGCAATTTCTTCATGAACGCCACCCAGCGCCTGTGGCCCGAGGACATGCGCGACAGTCTGACACCGGAATCTCTCCCGATCCTTCTCCCGTCCTTCCTGACGGGAGAACTCAAACGCGCGTTCGAAATTGGCTTCCTGATCTATCTACCCTTCATCACCATTGACCTCGTCGTCACCACGATCCTGATCGCGATGGGCCTGTCCCAGGTGCAGCCCAACACGATTTCGGTTCCGCTCAAGCTGCTGCTGTTCGTTCTGGCCAGCGGCTGGACACGCCTGCTGCACGGGCTGGTAATGAGCTATGCGTAGGCCCACGCGGCGCGCACATCTGCGGGAGAACACCGCCTGTGGATGATGCGGCCCTTACGCAGGAACTCTCTTCCGCGCTTTTCCTGTTCGCCTCGATCGCGGGGCCACCGCTGGCCATTGCGCTGGTGGTCGGGCTTCTGATCGGGCTTCTGCAGGCCGTAACGCAGCTTCAGGACCAGACAATGCCGCTGACCTTCAAGGTCGTCGCCGTCTGCGCGACGCTGGTGCTTATGGCCTCGACGCTCTTCCCGCCTCTGCTGGCCTTTACCGAACACGTCCTGACCGATTTCCCGGCCATGACGCGCTTCTGAGCCGTGCCTGCCACTGACTCCATTACTGTCCTACAACAGATGATGCCCTGGCTGAGCTCCATCGCGCTGGCGATGAGCCGTCCGGCGGGGGCGGCCATCGTGTTGCCGGTCTTTACACGCATGCAGCTTGGCGGCCCCATCACGGGGGCCATTGCTTTTGCGTTCGCCATTCCCGCAACCCCCATGATCCATGCCGGACTGCTCACCGATCCCCGCTCCCTGATGGCGCTCGGTATGCTCGGGGCCAAGGAAATGGTGATCGGCGTCATCATCGGTTTGCTCATCAGTCTGCCGATCTGGGGCGTACAGTGCGCGGGCGAACTGCTCGACACCCAGCGCAGCGCAACGCAAGGACAGGCCGAAGATCCGGGGAGCGGCAATCAGGAGTCCACAACCGCCGGTTTTTTTGCCCTTGCCGTCACGACGCTGTTTGTCCTGTCAGGGGGGCTCAATCTTCTGGCCGATACGCTGCTGTCGTCCGAAACGCTCTGGCCTCCGCTCGCTCTGGCGCTGGCGCCGCAGCCGGGCGGCGGCATTGTTCTGCTGGGTCTGCTTGACCGGCTGGAGACCGTGAGCCTTTCAATCGGCGCTCCCGTCATGCTGGCGATGCTGCTGTGTGAGGCGAGCGTTATTCTCCTGATGCGCGCCATCCCGAAACTGCACCTTTATGATCTCGCCCCGAACCTGCGCAATCTGGTCTTCATCCTGATGATGTTCGGCTACTGCGCGTGGCTCGTGTCATACATGAGGCATGATCTTGTCGCCTCGCGGGATATTCTTGGCACTATGCACCAACTGCTGAAGCCATGAGCGGAAGCAGCAGCGAGGAAAAATCGCTCCCGGCCTCTGCCAAAAAACTCGCGGATGAACGCCGCAAAGGCCATATCGCCAAGGCTCCCGATCTTCAGTCCGGTGTCGTGACCATCGTTCTGATCGGCTGGCTTCTTTTGCGGCGAAAAGCGATTGCCGTTCATCTGCAAACGATGATGGATGCGGTCGGGAACGCTCTTACGATGGATTTCAGATCCGGGATCGCAAGCGTGGGTCAGGCCCTGAGGACCATCTGCCTCGAAGACGCCCTGACTCCTCTCGCTCTGGCCGTCGTCACGGGCATTCTCGTCAGGCTGCTGACCAATGGCGGGTTTGTTTTCGCACTCGATCCTGTGATGCCGAAATTCGAGAAGATCAATCCGGTTTCAGGCTTCGCAAACCTCTTCAAGGCCCGGACTTTCGTGGATCTGGGCATGTCTCTGGTCAAAGTTCTGTTTTTCGGCGGAACACTGACGCTGATTATTCATGGTGCGATTGGCGGCCTCGTCCGTGTGCCCGAAGCCGGTATTACCGAACTGCCCCGCATCCTTTCGGCGCTGCTGATGCCGATTTTCGGTGCCGCCTGTGTTTTCTACATGGTTGCCGGCGTGATCGACCTGCTGATCCAGCGGCAGATGTTTCTCAAGGAAATGCGGATGACGGCCACCGAGGCAAAGAACGAACGTAAGGAAAGTCAAGGCAACCCGCTGATCAAGCGCCAACAGCGTCGCCTCCAGAGTCAGGCCCGTCGCAATACCGCACCACTTGGCCCGAAGCAGGCCAGCGTCATGATTTGTGGAAACGCTGTTGTCATCGGCCTACGCTATCAACCGCCGCAGACGCCTCTTCCGCGCATTGTCTGCAGGGCGCATGGAGAACAGGCGGAGATCTATCGCACGATCGCTCAGGAGAGCCGCATTCCTGTCGTCTGGGATTATGAACTTGCGCGAAACCTTGCGGAGAAATTCAAAACCGGAACAACAATCACGCCTGAGTTTTTCCAGCCGGTTGCGCGTATTCTTCAGAACCTTCCCTCGTAACGTCGTCAGGGCTCAAATCAGGCTGACGTCAGCTTCGCATCGTAAACAGACTGTGCAGAAAAACGCGGCCATGAATCCGTTTGCCATGCCCGCTTTCAGCCGCACGATGAGGACGACATGAGCACTTCAATCACGCCCGACACCCAGAGCCTGATCCAGGAACTGATGGCCGCAATGCAGTCCGGAAGCCTGTCTTCCGGGACCGGAAGCGCAAGCGGCGCAGGCCAGAGCAGCGGGACCCAGAACTCGCAGGAAGAGGCCAAACTTGCGGAAGTCTTTCAGGAACTTATGGCTCTGTTGAAGCAGGGAAACAAGGAAGGCTCGACAAGCCCCGGCTCCGATACGACAAGCCCGGCTATCTCTCCGGCTGCTGGGTCTTCCGCCTCCGCAACACCGGCCGCAGGATCTACGTCGCCCACAACCCCGGCTTCGAGTGACGCGTCCAGCCCCGCTGCGACAACGTCTGGCACGTCCAGCACCAGTGCCGGAGACGGCCCCAATACCACCACCATCACGAACACCAGCGATCACGACGAAAAGATCGGCCAGTTTCTCAACGGTGGGTCCACAACCCAGCCCACAGCCGAGATCGACCTCAAACCCGGCCAGACCGGCACGCTGAAATACGAGAATGGTCAGGGCGGCTATGACGCCGAAGCAGACTCGTCCGGCAATTTCCAGTCCACCGCCAGCCGCCTCGAATTCTATGCGGATGCCAAGGGCGTCAATAACGACGATGTCAGCTACATCGACGGACGCAACGCTTCCATCAAGGTTTCTGACGGCAACGGCAAAACCGCAGGCGATAGCCAGAGTATTGCTAATGACGCCCCTTCCAACGCCATCACGAAGGACGCAGGTGGTCGTGCGACCGTAACCGGATGGTATGACGGCTCAACGCAGGACATGAAAGACGGCGGCGCCTATATGGAGTCAAAGCTGGGCACCGGGAACGCTTATATCCACCCGGATGATGATCGCAACGCGACCAGCTCCAATCCGATGACCATGGCACAAGATACAAGCCAGCATTACACGGCGGACTTCGGAGATGCCTGATCCGGCATCAGACGAAACAACCATGAACCGGGGCAATATTGCCCCGGTTCATGGCTTTTACCTTCACAATATCAAATCAAAGCGACGGCCTGCTTTTCAGGCCTCGCCGGTATTTTTGTGCTGCTGCGCCACCGGATCGCCCAGTCCCATGCTGTAAAGATTATAGCCATAATCGGCTGTATCCAGACCAGTCATAAGCCCGTTGCCAACTTTCCCGGCAGCACTTTTGAGAATGTCGCCAATCGAAGATGCTCCCTTCTCCGCGCTCTGCGTAACGCCTTCGGCCGTGCGGGCCGCTGCTTCCGCTCCATCCACTTCGGGCGCGATTTCGGGGACAAAGAGCAACGCCGCATCGCTGGCAACGCCTTCGAACATTCCGCCAAGATCTTTCAGACCCTGACTTTTGTTTCCCTTGGCAAACTGGTCGATCATGCCGACACCATCCGTCAGCGGAGAGACCATCGAAGACAGGAAGTTGCCCATTCCCGTCTCAAATTTATCCCACCCTTTTGCGGCCTTCGTGCTGCCACGATCAATCGTACCTTCACCAAACTCCGCCTCGAACTCTGCGGCGTCCTTCTTTGAGACCTTACCAGCTCCCATCTGCCCGATCTGGCTTCCCAGTGCCGCAGCATCCGCATCGGAGAATGCCCCGTCAGAACTGGCCGCCTCTTCGCCAGCAACTTCGAGATCCTGAGCCATGGCATTGCCATTCTTCTTGCTGGCATCCGTCGAAAACTGCTGGGCCAGAGAAGGATCTGTCTGCTCCAGATCAGACATGGCCTGCTGTGTCGCGGTCGACAAAGCACCACTTCCTGCCTGAAGGACCGTTTCTTTACCCGGACCGTCAGACGTCTTGGATTTGATACCCTTCACGATCTGGGCAATCGGGGATGTATCTTCAAGAAATTTGAGAATCGCATGACCGGCGCGGGTCTGGCCGCCTTTGATGTAGCTTCCCCCAAGAACCTCTTTCGCCTCGGCCCGCTCCTTCTTGCTGATCCGTCCGCCACCATTATTGTTTGCCAGTGACTGCGCACCGGAAATCGCCGCAATCGCCTGACTCTTGGTCAGATCGCCATCCTTGTAAGCCTGAAGCTCGTCCTCGACGAGACTGTTGCCGTTTCCGGACTCTCCGGCTGTCATGATCTTTGAAAACAGGGCCGGATCGCTCTGCTGAAGCGTATCCATTCCCTGTTCGAGATTTTCATTATAGGCAGCGTTTTTGTCGGCTTTCTCTCCCGTCTTGGTACTGTCCGCACCAGCCTGTTCCAGTTCAGTGCCAGCAACCTGCCCCCCGGATGCCGTGCCCCCCGCCGCAATCGACCCAATCAGCATATCCACACCCCATCAAGACAGAGAAAAATCATTCTGTCCCTGACGCTAAAAGCCGATGCTGACGTCAACCTGTCTGTACAGAGCCATACCAAATTTTGAGCTTGTTATTTCGCCATCCTACGGCCTTTTCCAGACAAGCAAAACCCCGCTAAGCCGTTGACTTAGCGGGGTTTTAGAATTTTGCATGGTTGCGGGGGCAGGATTTGAACCTGCGGCCTTCAGGTTATGAGCCTGACGAGCTACCGGGCTGCTCCACCCCGCG